>JAILPA010000024.1 GCA_024690505.1 Prevotella sp. | reverse complement strand
TTCTTCGTTAGCGGGGATATTAGAGACCCCACCCCTGCCCCTCCCCTTGGATGGGAGGGGAGTCTTGCGGGATGCTATGGCTACGATACGGAGGCCGCGACCAGATGGGGTGATGTGCACCAGCACGATGCCCAGGCTTTCGGCCCATTTCGCTATTGCCTCGCCGTCCATGTGATGGTTGCCATCGGCAAGCAGGGCATCCTTCGTGGGCTGCCACCATGAGGCAAAGAGAGCCTTCGGGTCATCTACATGGTCTACGTCGAGCATGAAGAGCCCGTTGAGCCTGCACGCCGCCTGCTTGCGCCATGCGCCCGTGATGCCTCGCCTGGAAGTCGTGTCGGCAAACGTGGCCTGGTACATGATGGTGGGTAGCCCTGTCTTGAGCGTGGTGATGGAGCGCATCTTGGCTTGCACCTGCTTCAGCTGGGCTTTCAGCTGGCTAACGTTCCCCTCCTCGTCGTCGGGACTTTCCTTTTCGATAAGGCTTCGCAGACGTTCGGCCTCCCGTTTCAGCTCTTCAAGCTCTGGCAGCCGTTTGCGGTAGCCGCTGATGCGGGTGTTCACTTCGTCGCTGACGATGAGCTGTGCGAAGCGCTCAGACGTCATTATCTGAGTTGGTTGAGAAAAATTTGATTGATAACAAAACATTGGCTTATACGTTGCATGAGGTTCATTAGATAGTGGTTGTAGTTAGGGTTCTTCTGCACGTCGATGGACATGCCGATGGAAACCAGGTGGTCGTTCTTGTGGACGGTCACCGAGAGGTCGTGGTCGTTCAGCAGCAGGCGTCCCCGCTTGCTCGGCCGCTGCTTGCGCTCCGTCTCCTGTCCTGCCGTGAGGTTGTCCAGCTCGTCGTACAGGGCCGCCACGGGGTCGGTGGCCTCGCTGTCTATGACGATGTGCGCAATGCGGCTCTTGTGCTTCTCGCCCATGGTGTCGTAGAGCTTGCTCTGGCCGTGCTTCCTCAGGAGGCTCTGGCTGCTCATGCCTGTGCTGCGCTCGGCCCGGAACTCCATGTCGTCGCCCGCCTTGATGGTGAGCGTGCCCCGCACACGGCGGGGAACACTCTTCACGTTCTTACTCTCGGTCTTCTCGTCGGTCTGCACGTTGAACACGCCAACCTCGAAATCTTCTTTCTTCTCGTTTTTCATAATACTGCAATTTTTGTGATGGTGATACGGTTCTCGTAGCGGGTGCTGCCCTGCTGATCCTGCCACGGACGGGCGGCGAGCTGCAGCTGCACCTTGTAATAGTAGTCCTTCGACAGCTGACCCTGCTTGCGGGCCTGCTCCTGAATCATCTCGGCGTACATCGTGTCGCCGCCGCTCTCCAGCAGGAAGGGCATCGAGGCAAACGTCTCCTTGTTGCCGTTCTGTGCTGTGTACTCGCGCTCCTGACAAGCGCCCTGGTCTTTCACTCTGCAAATAATTTCCATAATAGTTATTTTTAATCTTTGTTTTTCCTCGCAGTCGGGAGGGGCCCTTCTCCCCTGCTTGGTGAGTACAAAATTAGGGATAAAAAAAGAGCCCCCGTGCAGGGAGCTGCCATTATTCCGCAGAGCGGCAAGCGATGACAAGTAAAAACAAGTGATGACCAGTCAAACCGACAAGTGCGACAAGTGAGAACAACAAAAAAGGAGGGTCAAATGACCCTCCCGTTCCAGTTCTGCTTTGACCTTGTGTAAAGTCCCGCCTTGTTCAGGATGCCCCAAAGCACCCCCTTTCTGCTGTTTCCGTAGTCAGAGATACGTTTCTCATCCACCCATCGGTTCACCACGTCGGTAATATCCTCCTGAGCCATACCCCGTATCTCTTTCAGGAACCGGCGCACATCCTCTTCGTTATTGTAGAATATAGGCATGAGGTTCGCCACGAGTGCATAGTCATCATTCGCATCGCCCGACTCCTTTACTTCGTCGGGCACAATATCCACAATCTCCTCCACCACCTCTTCCTCCTCGGCATCCACCGTATGCCACAGTCCGTTCCGGCCTTGCACCAGCGTCACCTTGCCGCCAGCGCCGACCTCGATGTTAGGGCCGTAGTTGTTCTTGATATTGAATCCCATATTATTCCTTCATCTTTTATGGCAGACTCAGCGTACCCCCATTATGATTATCGATGTTGGGGCCATAGTTCTTGTCGATGTTCGTGTCTTTGTTGCTGAAAAGCTCCAAGTGCAGGTTCACGTTCTGCTGTGCCCTCATGTCCTCAGTCGCAGGCTTGCTCTCCAGCTTCTGGCGGGCTGTCATGGCCTCGTAGAAAGCTATGCCCGAGATAAAACGCCACAGCACCCCGCGAGGGATGTGCATGTAGAGCAGCTTCGTCACAAAGCGCTCCCTGTCCTCCAGCCATTGCTCGAACATCGACTCAGGAAACGCCTTCAACTCCCTTTGCACCTTTTCCACATCATATTCATGGCGGCACACCAGCAAAGGCCTGATGTTTTTCGGGTCTGAGATGATGCCCACCCAGTAGCTGAGCACCTCGCCGCCGTGCACGTCGCGTCCCGTCCGTCCGAAAGCCATCTTCAGCTCCTCTATGAGACTGCCGAAACGGCTGCCGTCGATGTCCATCAGCCTCAGACAGAGCCTGCGCCGATAGTCGCTCATATCGCCGCTCAGGTCGTAGCGCGACAACACGCAGAACCTCATGGCCAGCGTCATAAAATCGATACGCTCCTCATCGCTCCACCCTTCATACTCGTCCAGCCGCTCGCTGATCTCGTCCGTCATATAGTCGAGCGTCACCATCTCCTGCGTTGCCTTCAGCATGGGGCCCGTATACGCCCATTCCAGATACGTCGCAGCAGGATACAGCTCTTCCGCCTCGCCCAGCGTCTTTACATGGCACTCGAACAGCAGACATTTATGCTCAACGTTCACCCCAACGACAAGCCCGCGCAGCGACTTCCTGCCGCTGCCGCGCAGCGTCTGCCAGGCCTCCTTCAGGTCGTGCGAGGCCACATAGCCCACATGCCGTCCCTGCCAATCGTAGGCACACACGGCGCACGCGTCAAAGTCGTTGGCTGGGTCAGGACGCAACGTCATGGCACGCCCCTGTGCCTCGGCCAAAAACTCGCCCAAGCACTCACCTACGTCATAGTAGGGCAAAGCCACGATACGTATTTTGCACATAAGCCTTCTGTTGTAAAACTGACGGCAAAGATACTAAAAATCCCCCTCATTTCAGCAACGAGCGGGGAAAAGTTTTTGTTAATGATTGTCAAGCGATTATTTGGGGATTATAATATCGTCAATTTCTATCATTATCTGTTATGTCACTCACTGTCCCCTGACATACCTATAATGTAAGTTTATTTTTTGATTGACGCATCGCCTGCCTGAAGAATCTCAGCAAGAATTCCTAAACACATAGCAAAATTTAATTTTACAACTTGAAATCC
>JAILPA010000021.1 GCA_024690505.1 Prevotella sp. | reverse complement strand
CTTGTAACCCAAGGGATTCCACTCCACGTGCCCCTTACCCTCAAAGAAGTCCTTGCCGCTGACCTTCTTGATTTCGTCAATGGTCAGCTGATACTGGCCGATGCCTACGGTCTTGCCTTTCAGTTGGGTGTCGCTTGCTGTGGTGGGTGTGGTATTCGTTATCTGAACCTTGTCGGAGCACTGGAAGTATGTTTTGGCCAAGTGTTCGGCAATGGCGAAGTCGATGCTGTTGTTGCCTTCTACGAACTCAACGGACTCTTCATTGGTGCTCTTGGCAGTAACACGCAGCACCAAGTAGTCGCCTGGTCGGACGTTCTTGCTTTTCAGCTCTGACCATGCGATAGTACAATTGTCATCATCATTCTTGAACGTCTTGCTGTAAATTGCCTTGCCCTTGAAAGTTTCGGACTTGTCAATACCGTATTCTGAGCGGAAGAGTTCGATGGCATAACTGAACTTGACTGTATCCTGACGGGCCCCCCTGCCACTGACGAACTGTGGACGACGCCATTCCACATCAATGTCTTCCTCGACAAATGATTTACGGGCCATGCCCTCTTCGAACGAAGGCTCACGCAATGTGGGAACCTTGAACTTATAGAGTTTTTCCAGCACCTTGTCACCACCGGTTTCCTCTCCATCGCCGCCGGCACCACCTTTGTCGTCTCCGGTCAGTGAATTTGATGTGTCCTCACCGGTAATTACTGGTGTGACGGTTCCAGGTGTGGTCGGAGTTCCCTTGCCCTTGCCGCCTGGTGCTTCCGAGTCAACTACACGGAACATGCGATAAGGACTCTTGCCCTCATTCTCAATCAGCATGTAGTTCAGAGGCCTTGCAGAATTGCCGGATGCACGGGCTGTAACCTGTGCCAGGTAAATCTTGTCCTTTTTCATGCGGTCGAGCGACACTTTGGGAATGGTAGCCATAGGTACCATCAATCCTCGTTGCAGGTAGACGGCGGGATTACGGTCCATAGCATCATCGGGCTGCTGTCCAGACAGCAATTCTACGATTTTGATGTCGTATGTGTAGCGTTGTGCGGCAGGATTACAAGCCAGCACCGGTTCGCGCCATGTCAGCTGGGGATTCTGGCGGTTGAGCTTGGCTGCATTGAGCAGGCTTTGAGAGGTGCCCATAACCATAGGGAGGATGAACTGAGGGGCTTGTGCCTTGTAGCAGACGGTAAACTGGCATTTGCCCATCATGGGATTGCTCACTGGCACGGGATTGGCCAGTGCGGGGTTCCATTTATAAGCCGTCAGGCGAGCCTCGTACTGTCCTTCAGGCAACAGACCGAACCGGCCGTTGGTGTAGCTGTCGAACAATCCGGCTGTGGTCTGCACCTCGTTCTTCACAACATGGTTGAACAAATTCTTCAGTTCGACCATTGTTAGCTGGCGCACCCGTCCAGGGGCGATACTGAACGGCGCCTGAGGCTGTCGGTTAGCCGGTACGGTGACATAGAGCCCTGTGGAAGGATATATCTGCTGTACTGTCATGGCCAGATAGACGTTCTGTGTTACCTGGCTGTTGTTGATGAGCTGTACGTTGAAGTAGCGGCTTGGGTCGTTGATATAGAGCATCACCTGTGGCGGCAAAATGCGCTGTACCGGTGTCACGGTCACCGTTACTTCCTGGGCCAGAACGGCTATGCTGCCAAACAAGAGTGTCAGGCACAAAGCAGCTTTCCTTAATATTCTGTCTTTCATATCCTATGATTTTCTTTTGAGTTCTATTTGGTGTTTTCAGCCTTCCGTTTCAATTCGTAGAGCGAGAAGGTATAGGTGTAGTTCAGACTTACGGTGACATCAGTCTGGTCGAGCGATGAACGTCGCTTCACCACATTCACGTCACCATATTTGCTGACACCGGCGGTAAGCGAGAACACATGCACCTTATTCAGTGTATATCCTACAGAGAGATCGCCACCCATGGATAGGCTCTTCGACTGATCTTTGATTTTATTATAGCAAAGTGATAGGGTAGCGCCTAAACTCAGTTCTTTTTCTTTTAGGAAAGAGCGTGAAGCGCCTAACGAGGCTATGTCGCTGGTATAGGTTGTATGATAGCCGTCGCTCACCTGATGGCTCAGGTTCAGCGAGAGGTCCGTTTCCCAAGGTTTAATGCCGAGGCCGTAGCCCAAGCCTAAAGCCCAGGAGGTGACATCGCTTTCGCCGGTAGCGAACTTGTTGCGGTCTTTGTTGTCGGTAATACTGCCTGTCAGCGACACGGAGTGTGAGTAGGTTTCGCTGTCGAATGATGCAGAAGGGGTCAGTGAGAAACTCTGCATGATGCGGTCCACCTTGGTGGTGTCGTTTACTTTGGCCGTTCCGTCGCCTTGGTTCTGGGTGTAGCCATTGTACGAAGCCGTCAGGTTAAAGTTCTGGCCGATGCGTGATGATGCCATCGCAGAGTAGACATAACCACGGGTAGTATACAATTGGCGATCGGTCAGATTGTCGGATTGTCCCGAGAACGTTGCCGCTAATGACACGTTGTTCAACAGCGTAGTCGAAAGGTTTATACCCAGCGCTTGGTAGTTGTTAGACATATAATAGGTACCTAACGACAGGTAGTCAGGTTGTATCATGCGATAGAAGACGCTGGCATTGATTCCTTGCAGTGACAGGGTCGCACTGATGTCGCCGGCAAAACGGGCCATTGACGAGTAACGGGTATCAAATATGGTGCTCCAGCGGTCGGCCGTCTTGTTGTCCACCTTGTCGGCACGGGTGTCGGTGGAGAATAGCGATGCTGCAGCATTGGCCGTGATGTTAAGGAATTTCACCGGTTGTACATTGCCTTTCAAGCCCACAACGATGTTTTCCTGTGGAGCAATGTACTGCTGCCATTGCTCGTCAATGGAGTTCAGCCGGTCGTAGGCACGCAGTAAATACAAGTCAATGTGGTTAGCGGCATCGCCATAACCCATTTTAAAGCCCCATCCCCAACGCTTATACTGCGGATTACGGGCTGCCGGGTCGGTAGGATCGTCGTTGATGGC
>JAILPA010000003.1 GCA_024690505.1 Prevotella sp. | reverse complement strand
CCTCATCAAGCCGCTGGCCCACAACGCCATGGCCCTCTGGCGCACGCCCGACGCCACCTATATCGCCGTGGCCCGCGAGCAGAACTGGACGCGCGAATACTTTGGCGAAGGCCCCGACGACATATTGATAGACAACAACGGGCGGCAGTACAAGCTGAAGGAGGTGCAGGACTATCCCAACGGCAACATCTTCTGGGTAAGCGGCAACAGCGGCGACTGGATAGCCTTCGTAAAGGTCTATGAGCCTTTAGCCCCCGGCGTGACGACCATCAACTACATCGTGCCCGAAGGAGAGCCTTTCAAGGCATGGGGGGCCAACTGGAGTGGCACGGTGGAAAGCAACCTCGACGTGGAAGGCCTGCGTAAGAACCAAAGGCTCTTTGAGTATCATCCCCGCGTCGTCGTAGAGTAACAGATAGGTTATTAGCTAATCAAATATAAGTAGTTTTTTTTCATAATCCCGGGGCAACTGGAGGCCGCTGCGAAGCCCCCTCCAGCTTTTTATCATAATTTAACGGTGTTACGCGTCACATTTCCCGGAAAGACTCGTTTATATGAGTAAAAACGAAACCAAAGAAATGCACAAAAGAACTATCATCACCTTTTTACTTGCCGTTGCAGCGCTGGCAGGCCATGCACAGTCCAGCAAGGACTCGCTCTACATCACAGGCATCGTGGCCGACGGATTCACGAAGGCCGCAGTGACCGAGGCTTTCGTCACGCTGATGCGGCCGGACTCGACGGTTGTGGACACGATGCATGTACACGACAGCCACACATGGGTCTCTGGTGTGGGACGGAGCAATGCCATCACGCGCTACGGTTTCCTGATAAGCCGTGAGCCGCAAGATTATATCATCAAAGTGGAGCACGCGAACTACGAGACAGCCTGCATCACCTACACTCAGAAACGGGTGAGCCGCCGACTGCAATACACGGATGTGCCGACCGTCTATCTGAAGAAGAAAGCCAAGGCCAGCTACCACGAGGGTGGCTCGCTGGGCGAGGTGGTGGTGAAAGCCACCCGCGTAAAGATGGTGTGGAAGGGCGATACGCTGGTCTATAATGCCGATGCCTTTAACGTGCCAGAAGGGTCGATGCTCGACGGGCTCATCAAGCAGCTGCCAGGCGTGGAACTGACCGATGAGGGCGAGATCTTCGTCAACGGCAAGAAGATTGACAACCTGACACTCAACGGTGCCGACTTCTTCAAGGGCAAGAACAAGGTGATGCTCGACAACCTGCCTTACTTCACGGTGAAGAACATACAGGTGTACAAGAAGCAGACCGAGGAGAACAAGTTTCTCGGCATCACCGATGAGGACAAGAAGGAATACACCATGGACGTGGTGCTGAAACGGGAGTACAGCATTGGGGGCTCAGCAAACATCGAAGCCGGCGGCGGTCCCTCAGAGAGTGGTGTGTGGCGCTACAAACTGAAGGGCTTCGGTCTGCGCTTCAGCGACCGCACCCGCGCTGTGCTTTTCGGTGGACTGAACAACATCAACGAGACGATGGAGTACAACGGCGACGGCAGCAGTTACGACGAGCGTAGCAACAAGTCGGGCGACCGCCACTTCAGGCAAGTGGGCGGCCAGTTCGTCTATCAGGCGCCAGAGGACCGCCTGACCAACTCCACCGAGGTGAACGCCACGTGGCAGGACAACCTGACCGAGACACTCCAGCAGAGCGAGACCTACATGAGCGATGCCAGCACCTTCGGACAGTCCGTGGGCAGCGACCGCAGCAAACCCACGAATCTGAATCTGGAAAACGTGCTGCGTCTGACCATCGACAACAAGTTCAGGCTCTACAACAACATGCGCCTTGGCTACGATCGCCAGCGCAACGAGAGCGAAGGGTGGAACCTGACCACTGCCGATGCCGTGATGACGGACAGCATCAACCGTTCGTGGTACAGCTCACGCGGCCAGTCAGACCGCTTCTACGGCCAAGGATATACCTATCTCACCCAAAGACTGGCCACAGGCGACGCCATACTGCTGACGCTGAACGGCAACTTCAGCCGGACGTACCACCCCGACTCATGGAGCCTGAACCACTACGACTACTACAAGACGGGGGCTATTGACCACCGCGACCGTCACACCCGTACGCCCGACTACAGCTACAACTATTCGGCCGATCTGTCCTATCGCTACCAGTTCACGGAAAATATTGACATCTCCCCGCAGGTGAGCATCGGCACCAGCGACAACCGCAGCGACCGCCATGAATACCTGCGCGACAGCATCGACTATCAGTTCGACTTGCAGAACAGCTATGAGCAGCGCACACAAACGCTCCATCGCCGTGCCAGCATAGACGTAAGCTACAACAAGGAGTTCAAAAACTACTTTATGTATGCCGGTCCTTCGTTAAGCGTCAACTTCCAGCGACAGCGGATGCGTTATGACAGTCAGCCACTGACCACCGAACTGACCCGCCACTACACGCTATTCCAACCGAATGTGTATTTCTACATCATGAAAAAGGACAACACAAGGGATCTGTGGGGCCAATACTATCTATACCCCTCGACGCCATCTGTCACCGACCTCATCGACCGCCCTATCACCAGCGACCCGCTGAACATCTATCTGGGTAATCCCGACCTGAAAATGATGGTGCAACACAACTGGAGCCTTAACTACACCGTGCGCCGCGACAGCATAGACCAGGCCATCCGCATCAGTGCCGACGGCAACATCATCCATAACCAGCGGACGCAGGGCTACACCTACGACCTGACGACAGGCATCCGCACCTATCGCCCTGTGAACATCGGAAGCGGCAACTGGAATCTCAGCACCACCATCAACTGGAGCCGCGCCCTCGGACGCCAGAAGTTCTTCCACATCAGCAACGAGCTGACGGTGCGCTACAACAAAAGCACCGGCCTCGCCTCTGCTGCCGTCAACCATGCTGCGACAATGTCGCAGCCCCAAGAAAGCCGCGTGGGCAACTTCTTCATCCGCTACAAGCCCGACGTCCGCTACCAGAAGCAGAACCTCACCCTGCGCCTGAACGGCGAGGTGAACTACCGACATATCCACCGCAACATCACCGTAGGCCAGCAGCCCACCGACATCTGGGACTTCAGCTACGGCCTCAACGGCTCATACAAACTTCCCTGGAACCTCACCTTCGACACCGACCTGACCATGCACTCACGCAGGGGATACGCCGATGCCGAGATGAACGACAACCGCCTCTACTGGGATGCCTCGCTCAGCAAGTCGTTCAAGGCTGGCCGATGGCTGCTGAAACTGCGCGGCTACGACCTTCTCGGCCAAGTGAGCAACCTGCGCTACAGCGTCAACGCACAGGGCCGCACCGAGACGTGGACTAACGCCATGCGGCGCTATGCCATGCTCACCGTGAGCTACCGCTTCTCGCAGAAACCAAACAAGAAGGAGGGCGACACGCAGTAACCTGCCATCCGTCTGACTACGAAGAGCCGGGAGAGACGACGGCAAAGGGTAATCAAGCACCTTCATCGCCAAGATAGCATTAAATAAGGCATAAGGTCGAACTCACGTCTTTCTTGGCCCGCCGCCATGCTAATCGCGGTAAAATCAGTTACAGACCTTTTTTTGCAAGATATGAAGCCTTAGATTTGGAGGTTTCAATTATTCTTTGTATCTTTGCCACGAATTATAACCACATGAACTAATATGACAAAGAGAATCATCCCCCTGTTGGCACTGGCAATGAGCTTTACCACCGCCGGTGCCCAATCGATTGCTGGACTGCCGGGTAACCTGAAACTGAGCGGGTATGGCATGGTGCAGTATCAGGCCTCAGACAAGAAGCACGCTGAGGAGAACGCCTTCAACTTGCGCCTCGTACGCGTGTCGCTGGAGGCCCGCCCCCACCAGGACTTCTATGGAAAAGCCCAGATGCAAATCAGTGGCAACACCTTCGACCCCGACAAGAAAAAGACCGACATACGACTGGTTGACCTCTTCGGTGAGTGGCAAAAGTATGAGTTCTTCCGTGTAAAAGCCGGCCAATTCAAGCGGCCGTTCACCTTTGAGAACCCCATGCACCCCATCACTCAGGGCTTTATGAGCTATTCGCAGAACGTGACGAAGCTGGCGGGCTTTAGCGACCGCACCGGTGAGCAAGGAAGCAACGGCCGCGACATTGGCCTGCAGATTCAGGGCGACTTCCTAAAGGTAGGCGGACGTAACCTACTTCACTATCAGGTGGGTGTGTTCAACGGCGAGGGCATCAACCAGAAGGACAAGGACAACCGCAAGGACTTCATCGGCGGATTGTGGGTGATGCCTATCGACGGGTTGCGCGTGGGTGCCTTCGGATGGAAGGGCAATCGCGTAGGCGTGGTGGGCGACAAGAACCGCTATGCCCTCTCGGCCGAATATGCCAATTACGACTGGACCTTCCGCACGGAGTATATCCACAGCCAGGGCTATGGCAGCGACGTAGCCAAAGGAACGAAGGCCGACGGTGTCTATGCCCTCTGCATAGCCCCCGTCATCAAGAAAAAGCTACACGTGAAAGCCCGCTACGACCTGTACCGTGACCAGAAGACCTGGGCCTCAAGCAAGACGTTCTATGAGGTGGGCGCCGACTACCTGTTCACAAAGAACCTACAGCTGAACCTGGAGTATGCCCGCGTGAACGAGCGTACTGGGCACCACAACTATAACCTGGTAGACGTGGAGCTCGACTTCCGCTTCTAATCTGCCACCCCATGTCGCAACACCGTTGCGACGACCGCAACGCCATGACCAGCAAGGTGTTACTTATCTACACTGGCGGTACCATCGGCATGAACCGAAACCCGCGCACAGGTGCTCTGGAGCCATTCGACTTCGAGCACCTACTCAGCCGTGTGCCAGAGCTGGAACAGTTTCAGACGGAGATAGCCACCCACCAGTTCTCACCCCCCATCGACAGCAGCGACATGTCGCCGCGATTATGGACGGAACTGGCCCACATCATAGCCGACAACTACGACCAGTACGACGGCTTCGTCATCCTGCACGGCACCGACACCATGGCCTATACGGCCTCGGCATTGTCGTTCATGCTACAGAACCTGACGAAGCCCGTCATCCTCACCGGCTCGCAACTGCCCATCGGACAGCTGCGCACCGACGGGAAGGAAAACCTCATCACCAGCATCGAGATGGCGGCAGCACGCCATCAGGACGGCACCGCCATAGTGACCGAAGTGGGCATCTACTTCAGCGGACACTTGCTACGGGGCAACCGCACCACGAAGCAGAGCGCCGACGAATTCAATGCCTTCGAGTCGTTCAACTATCCCCATCTGGCCGATGCCGGCGTGCAGATAACCTACCATGAGAAGCTGATACACCGCCCCAACTTCAAGCAACCGATGACGCCCCAGTTCAAGCTCGACAACAACGTCATCATCTTCTCGCTCTTCCCCGGAATACGCGAAGACCTGATACGCCACATCATTGCCACCCCTGGACTGAGGAGCATTGTCATGCGCACCTTCGGCAGCGGCAACGCTCCGCAGAACCCATGGCTCATCAGTGCACTGCGCGAAGCCACCCACAGGGGCAAGGTGGTGGTGAACATC
This sequence comes from Prevotella sp., assembly GCA_024690505.1. GTDB lineage: Bacteria > Bacteroidota > Bacteroidia > Bacteroidales > Bacteroidaceae > Prevotella. Next base: position 25,067 of record JAILPA010000003.1, on the reverse strand, counting down.
AGCCAGTGTATGCAGGGCTGCGTACAAATGGGGCGCTACGACACGGGCTACCAGCTACAGGAGGCTGGCGTAGTGAGCGGATACGACGGCACGGTGGAAAGCGCCGTCACCAAACTGATGTACCTGCAAGGGAAATACGACGACGCGGAGATGGTGAGGAAACTGATGAAGCAAAGCCTATGCGGCGAAATGAGCATTTGACTAACACATTTTTATTTTTAATTACATCAACAACTATGAAAAATCTGAAAGGAACAAAGACCGAGAAGAACCTGCAGGAGGCATTTGCAGGAGAGAGCCAGGCACGCAACAAGTACACCTATTTCGCCTCAAAGGCCAAGAAGGACGGCTACGTGCAGATTAGCAAGATATTCGAGGAAACGGCAGCCAACGAGAAAGAGCACGCCGAGCTGTGGTACAAGTACCTGAACGGCGGCAAGGTGAGCGACACCATCGCCAACCTGGAGGATGCCGCCAACGGCGAAAACTTCGAGTGGACCGACATGTATGCCCGCATGGCCCGTGAAGCCCGCGAGGAAGGTTTTGAAGAGATAGCTGCCAAGTTCGAGGGTGTCGCCGCCATCGAGAAGGAACACGAGGAACGCTATCGCCGTCTGCTCGACAACATCCGCCAGGAACGCGTCTTCTCACGCGAAGGCGACGTCATCTGGCAGTGCAGCAACTGTGGCCACATCGTCATAGGCAAGCGAGCTCCCGAAGAATGCCCTGTGTGCAACCATGCCCAGGCTTACTTCCAGATAAAAGCCGAGAACTATTAGAACATTTGTTTTGAAAAGTTTTGTGATTCCGAAAGTTTTTCCTACCTTTGCACCCCAAACCCCCAACAGATGCAAACATGGCAGAAGAGAACATCAGAATCAAAGACATAGCAGCAAGAGCCGGCGTATCGGTGGGCACCGTAGACCGTGTGTTGCACGGCAGACCTAACGTATCGCAGAGCGCACGCGAGAAGGTGGAGAAGGCGCTGGAAGAAATGGACTACCAGCCCAACGTCTATGCGTCGGCCCTTGCCTACAACAAGGACTACACTTTCTACTGCATCATTCCGTTGCACGAAAGCGAGGCCTACTGGGATGAAGTGGAGGAAGGCGTCAGGGCCGACATTGCCCGTAGGCGCGACTTCCACCTCTCTATTAAGATGGTCTACTACGAGCGCTTCAACGGCGACTCTTTCCAAAAAGCCACCAATGAATGTCTGAACTCCAAGCCCGACGGCGTCATTGTAGTACCAGCGAAACTGGAACTGACACAGGAGTTCACACAGAAACTCACCGACCAGGGAATCCCCTTCATACTGCTCGACTCATATCTTCCCGACCTGAAACCACTGGCCTTCTTCGGGCAGGACTCGTTCCAGAGCGGCTACTTCGCCGCAAGGATGCTGATGCTCATTGCCCGCGAAGAGGAGGAAATCATGCTGATGAAACAGCTGAAGGACGGACACATTGGTTCAAAGCAACAGAACAATCGCGAGACGGGCTTCCGCCACTACATGCGCGACCACTTCCCCAAGGTAAAAATCACCGAAGTGAACCTGCCACTCGACGGGAAGCGCGAAGAATTTGCCGTCATCCTCGAGACATTCTTCACAGAGCACCCCCACGTACACCACTGCATCACCTTCAACTCGAAGGCACACTTGGTGGGCGAGTTCCTGCTGCGCACCAACCGCCGCAACGTACAGATCATGGGCTACGACATGGTGCCAAAGAATGCCGAGTGCGTGCGTCAGGGAAGCATCTCCTTCCTCATCGCTCAGCACGCCTACATGCAAGGTTACTCCTGCGTGGAGACCCTGTTCCAGGCCATCGTGCTGCGCAAGGAGGTAACACCCGTGAACTACATGCCCATAGAACTGCTGACCCGAGAGAACATTGAGTTCTATTGCCGTACCAACATCGGATAGAAACAAACTGAATACTAAAACAAATACTTAGAAGAAACTACCATGGCATTAGCAACTTTTTTGAAAATCAACCCCGCCGACTCGGTGGTGGTATGCCTGCAGCCCAAGAAGAAGGGCGACGTGATTGAAGTCGACGGCATGAGCGTGGTGCTGAACCAAGACACGCCTGCCGGGCACAAAGTACTCATCAAGGACACGCCTCAAGGTGAAAACATCATCAAGTACGGATACCCCATCGGCCACGCACGCGAAAACCTGAAGGCTGGCGACTGGGTGAACGAGAACAACCTGAAGACGAATCTCAGCGGAACGCTTGAGTACACATACCAACCTGTAGACGAGAAACTAAGCATAGCCAAAGAGAACCGCACCTTCAAGGGCTATGTCCGCAAGAACGGCGACGTTGGCGTGCGCAACGAGATATGGGTGGTGCCCACCGTGGGATGCGTCAATGGCATTGCCGAACGCATAGTGAAACAACTGCTACAGGAAACTAACTGCGAGGGCATTGACAACATATACGCATGGCATCACAACTACGGCTGTTCGCAGTTGTCGGAAGACCACGAGAACACCCGCAAGGTGCTCCGCAACATCTGTCTACACCCCAATGCCGGCGCCGTACTGGTGCTGAGCCTAGGCTGTGAAAACAACCAGCCCGACGACTTCATGCAGATGCTTGGCGACTACGACAAGCAGCGCGTGCGTCTGCTCGTGACGCAGAAGGTGGAAGGCGATGAGGTGGAAGCCGCCATGGAAATCATGCGCGAGCTGTACCAGATTGCCCGTCAAGACAAACGCGAAGACGTGCCCGTCAGCAAGCTGCGCGTAGGTCTGAAATGCGGCGGCAGCGACGGCTTCAGCGGCATCACCGCCAACCCCCTCGTTGGTGAGTTCAGCGACTGGCTTGTGGCGCAGGGGGGCACCAGCGTGCTCACTGAGGTGCCCGAGATGTTCGGTGCCGAGACCATATTGATGAACCGCTGCGAGACGCCCGAGCTGTTCCAGCAGACCGTCAGCCTCATCAACAATTTCAAGAACTACTTCCTCAGCCACGGTGAACCTGTGGGTGAGAATCCCTCACCAGGCAACAAAGCCGGCGGCATCTCCACCCTCGAGGACAAGGCCCTTGGCTGCACTCAGAAGTGCGGGCGCGCCCCAGTAAGCGGCGTCATGGAGTATGGCGACCGTATTGTGAACCACGGTCTGAACTTACTTTCAGCTCCAGGCAACGACCTTGTGGCCTCTACGGCCCTCGCTTCGTGCGGATGCCACATCGTGCTCTTCACCACGGGACGCGGCACGCCATTCGGTACCTTCGTGCCCACCATGAAGATTGCCACCAACCCCACCTTGGCCAAGAACAAGCCGGGCTGGGTCGACTTCTCTGCCGGCCAACTCATCGAAGGACGCACCATGCAGGAGCTGTTGCCCGAATTCATCGACAAGGTACTCAGCGTGGCCAGCGGCGCACATGCCCGCAACGAAGAAAACGACTACCGCGAGATCAGCATCTTCAAAAACGGCGTTACCCTTTAAGGATTGGCGGAACCACGGCAAAACACCAGCCAAACACCGACGAATGCCAGCGAAACTGCGGCTAAAGTTCAGAAAACCGCCTCACCGAAAGAAAAAAGGAGGAAAATGTTTGCTGATTCAGAAAAAAGTCGTACCTTTGCACCCGAATTATGTTCGATACATACCATTAACAACAATTAAACAACAATGAAAAAAGGAATTCATCCAGAAAACTATCGCCCCGTCGTGTTCAAGGACATGTCCAACGGCGATATGTTCCTTACGAAGTCTACCGCTAAAACCAACGACACCGTAGAATTCGAAGGAGAGACTTACCCCGTGGTAAAAGTAGAAATCTCAAGCAGCTCACACCCCTTCTACACAGGCAAGAGCAAACTCGTTGACACCGCAGGACGTGTTGATAAGTTCATGAGCCGCTACGGTAAGGCTGCGAAGAAATAAAAAGCCGACAGAACAAAAGGTGCGTCCAGGGTAGTTGCATATGCCTTGCACGCACCTTTTTCTTTCAGAAGAGCCACATTGATGAAACTACTAACTAACATCCTTTCTGCTTTACTTCTCGTATCGGTCGCCGAGTATGCCTTTGTATCGTGCGACGATGACAGCAGTAAAGTCTACGAAGAACCAAAGAAATCGCTAAACAAGAACCAGAACGGCACCGACATTGTGCCAGAAGCAACACGTCTGGAGTTTCCCCGTCTGAAAGGTACGGGCAACATTGTCATTGTTCACCATACCAGCGACAAGGAGGATGTCAATATATCCATAGAATGGGATGTTCAGAAGAAAGCACAGCGCTGGACTGCCTACCAGATGCACCGAGGACAGTCGGGACAGGCAGGCCGCTACAACATATTCGACGAAGACCCTGAACTTCCTGCCAGTGCACGTGTAAGCAACTCACAAAGCTACTATAGCGGCTCGGGCTTCACTCGCGGGCACATCTGTGCCTCTGCCGACAGGCAATATTCCGTGGAGGCCAACCGGCAGACCTACTTCTACACGAACATTCAGCCCCAATACTATATGTTCAACGCCGGCAACACCGACAAGTACGACAGCCCCTGGTGCCGACTGGAAGACCAAGTGCGCAAATGGAGCCGCAGCAGCGCCTGCGAGATGCTCTACGTGGTAAAAGGCGGCACCATAGAAGACCACCAGCTGCTCACCACTGCCAAATATCCGAAAGGGAAGATAGGCGACCAGCTGCCCATCCCAAAGTATTTCTTCGTGGCCCTGCTGATGAAGACCAATGGCGAATACAAGGCCTTGGGATTCTGGATTGAGCACGACAGCGTCGACCACTCTGCCAACAAGCTCAGCGAGTACGCCAAGAGCATCGACGAGCTGGAGGCCCTCACAGGCATCGACTTCTTCTGCAACCTGCCCGACGACATAGAGGCGCGAGTGCAGAAGCAGAAAGCGCCCATGCAGTGGGGACTTTGAAGAATGAGAATGAGGAAGAAGAACGAATAAAGAATGAGAATGAGTTCGTGTGCGACGTTTTACCCGCCGCAACCCACCTCTCCACCAAATACAAGAAACAACAATTACAAACCAATAGCAACACAGAACAATGAGAACTATCTATGATTTCACTGTCAAGGACAGAAAAGGCAAGGACGTATCGCTTAAGGAGTATGCCAACGAAGTGCTGCTCATAGTGAACACTGCAACAAAGTGTGGATTCACACCCCAATACGACGAGCTGGAGAAACTCTACGAGAAATACCACTCACAGGGCTTTGTCGTGCTCGACTTCCCCTGCAACCAGTTCGGCCAGCAGGCTCCCGGCACCGACGAGAGCATACATGAGTTCTGCAAACTGAACTTCGGCACCGAGTTCCCACGCTTCAAGAAAGTGAAGGTCAATGGCCCTGACGCTGACCCCCTCTTCAAATTCCTGCAGGAGCAGAAAGGCTTTGCCGGCTGGGACATGGAGCACCCCATCGCACACATCCTCGACGATATGCTTGCAAAGGACGACCCCAAGTACAAAGAGAAGCCCGACATCAAGTGGAACTTCACCAAGTTCCTCATCGACAAGCGCGGCTTTGTGGTGGCACGCTTCGAGCCTACCGAAAAGATTGAGCACATAGAGGCGAAAATAGAAGAACTCTTGAAATAACTCGAACGCTTTGTGAGTTGCCAACGCCGAAGGACAGCTTCTCGGACGTCAAAGGACAGCTCCTCGGACGTCAAAGGACAGCTTCTCGGTTGACAAAGGGCAGCACACAACAAACTATCGCGAAACAATGGAAAGCGTAAAATGCCTTATCATAGGAAGCGGGCCTGCCGGATACACCGCTGCCATCTACGCCAGCCGAGCCAATCTCAGCCCCGTGGAATACTGTGGTATGCAGCCAGGCGGTCAACTTACCACAACGACTGAAGTAGAGAACTTCCCCGGCTACCCGGAAGGTGTGGACGGCAATCAACTGATGGCCGATCTTCGCCAACAAGCCGAGCGTTTCGGCACCGATGTCCGCGATGGCGAGATTACTCGCGTAGACTTCTCCGCCCCACCCTATCGCGCCTGGGACGACAGCGGTCGAGAGCTACAGGCTGACACGGTGATTATTGCCACCGGCGCTTCGGCCAAATATCTGGGACTGGCCGATGAACAGAAGTATATGGGCATGGGAGTATCAGCCTGTGCTACCTGCGATGGCTTCTTCTACCGCCGCAAGACAGTGGCCGTGGTAGGCGGTGGCGACACCGCTTGCGAAGAAGCACTCTACCTGAGCAACCTTGCCGCCAAGGTCTACCTCATCGTGCGTAAGCCCTTCCTTCGTGCTTCAAAAGTGATGCAGCAACGCGTCATGGAGCGCGAGAACATCGAGGTGCTGTTTGAACACAACGCCATCGGTCTTTACGGCGAACAGAACGTTGAGGGTGCCCACTTGGTGAAGCGCCTTGGCCAGCCCGACGAAGAAAAGGTAGACATAAAGATTGATGGGTTCTTCCTTGCCATAGGACACAAGCCCAATACCGATATCTTCCGTCAGTGGCTCGACACCGACGAGGTGGGCTATCTGGTGAAACAGCCCGGCACGCCCCGCACCAAACTGCCCGGCATTTTCGTGGCAGGCGATTGCGCCGACCCCACCTACCGTCAGGCCATCACCGCTGCCGCATCGGGCTGCCAGGCCGCTATCGAGGCCGAGCGGTTCCTGCTGAACAGCAGCAAGTAGCGACAAGAGGGAAGGACTGCAGCAAAAACAAGAACACAGTCACACCAAATAACAAACTATCATCCAGCCCGTAACAGACAAACAACAAAGAAATGGAGTATATTGTTTCGGCACGCAAATACCGCCCGATGACCTTTGACTCGGTAGTAGGACAGCTGGCGCTCACCACCACGCTGAAGAATACCGTGAAAAGCGGAAAACTGGCTCACGCCTATTTGTTCTGCGGCCCCCGAGGGGTTGGCAAGACCACGTGTGCCCGCATCTTTGCCAAAGCTATCAACTGCATGAACCCCACTCCTGATGGAGAAGCCTGCGGACAGTGCGAGAGTTGCCAAAGCTTTGATGAACAGCGCTCACTGAATATCTTTGAGCTCGATGCTGCATCGAACAACTCGGTGGAGCACATCAAGACGCTCATGGAGCAGACACGAATACCGCCGCAGGTGGGAAAATACAAGGTTTTCATCATCGACGAGGTACACATGCTCTCCACCTCAGCATTCAATGCTTTCCTCAAGACACTTGAAGAGCCACCCGCACACGTCATCTTCATCCTGGCCACCACCGAGAAGCACAAGATTCTGCCCACCATTCTTAGCCGTTGTCAGATTTACGACTTCGAGCGCATGACGGTACAGAACACCATTGAGCACCTAAAGTACGTGGCAGAGAAGGAGGGCATTGCCTACGAAGAGGAGGCACTGGCCGTGATAGCCGAGAAGGCCGATGGCGGAATGCGCGATGCCCTGTCGATTTTCGACCAGGCTGCTTCGTTCTGCCAAGGGAATATCACCTATCAGAAGGTGATTGAAGACCTGAACGTGCTCGATTCAGAATACTACTTCCGCATGGTTGACCTTGCATTGGAAAACAAAGTGAGCGACATCATGGTGCTGCTGAACGACATCATCAACAAGGGCTTCGACGGCGGTCTGCTGGTTCAAGGTTTGGCCAAGCATATACGTAATGTGCTGATGGCCAAGGACGCCCAAACGCTGCCGCTCCTTGAGGTAAGCGAGCAACAGCGCCAACGTCTCCAAGAACAGGCCAAGCGGGCTCAAACAACATTTCTCTATAGTTGTCTGCGGCTGACGAACCAATGCGACCTGAACTACCGTGCATCGTCGAACAAACGCCTGCTTGTTGAGCTGACACTCATCGAAATAGCCCAGATTACTCAGCCCTCGGACGATGCTGCGCCAGGCAGTGGGCGTAAGCCCCAGCGCCTGAAATCCCTGTTTAAGAACCTTGTTCAGCCTGTCCGACCCGAAATGAAGCCGGCCCCGCAGGTAGCCGCGGCCGAACACCTGAACTCATCCACACCTAACCGTCAACAACCTATTGCCAACGGCGGCAGCACTGCACCAGCGGCCACCAAGCCCTCACAAGGGCTGCGTCTGACAGGCTTAGGCCTGTCCTGGAACAATCTGCGACAGCAGAGCAAGAAGAAAATCATATTGCCTGTTGACGACAGTGAGACATCCAGCAACGATGCCAACGTACAGCAGGACTTCAGTCAACAGGATCTGGAGATACAGTGGCTGGCCATGTGCAACCGTATGCCTCAGCGGCTGAGCGGCATTGCAGCCCGAATGAAGAACATGAATCCCGTCATCAAAGCCATGCCTGTGGTTGAAGTGGTTGTACCCAACGAGATTATCAAGACCGAGATAGAACAGATAAAAGGAAGCATCGTCAACACCCTGAAGCGCGATCTCAGGAACACGGGCATCACCCTGGAATTCCGCGTGGCTGAACATGAACACACCAAGATTCTGACACGCCGCGAACAGTTTGATGTGATGAGCAGCAAGAACTCCGCGGTGGAAAAGCTCCGTAAGGCATTCAACCTCGAGCTGGCATAGCATGGGCATAAGTTCCCAGCGACAATTCAAGAGAAGACGGACAGATGCAAAACCATAATTGAACAACAGAAGATGAATAAAGAAAAGACCAAGCGGGTGCTCAAACGCATCGTCAGCATGAAGTACAAAAAATACATCCTGGCACTGGGGATAGGCGTCATTCTGGTAGGCTTCGTTGGCGACAACTGCGTGTGGGCTCATCTGCGTAACAGGCAGAAGATAAACGAACTGCGCAAAGCCTTAGCCCAAAAGGAAGAAGAGGCACGCCGCAGCCAGGAAGAGATTTACAAGCTGCAAACCGACTTCAAGACTATGGAGCGCGTGGCCTACGAGATGCATTTCATGAAACGCGAAGACGAGGATGTCTTCACGCTAAGCGATGAAAACGTTGATAGTCTCACGACTAATATCATGCAGAATGAAACCATTGAGTAGACTTCAAAGCATTGTCTTTGCAGCCGGCGCCCTGCTTATGGTGGTAGGGGCCGCACTTGGCATGATGCTTCCCACGGTGGCGCCTTACCTTTTTGCCGTGGGCGCCTTGGCCTTCGTGACCATGCAATTCCAGCAGAGCTATGAGGGCGACAACTTCACCATCAGCCGTCTGCGCCGCATCATGCTGATGAGCGACGTGCTACTTATCGTCACAGCAGCACTGATGTTTGCCGACTTCGGCAATCCCTTCGGGCTCGACCACCTGACATGGGTGAACTATATCCACAACAACTGGGTGGTGGTGTTGCTCATCGCCGCCATCATTCAGCTCTACACCGTATACAGAATCAGCTCAGAACTGGAGCGAGAGGCAAAAAAACGCTAAAAGGCAGCGTAATTGCTTAAATTGCGCAAATTTTTTTCCGTACGTCAATAGAACGTTGTACATTTGTAGGCAAAATGGAACAACAAACCACTTGCCTATGAATAGAGTTTTCTACGCTTTCTTCCTGCTAGCGGCTTTCACGTCATGTGCTGAGTCGGCAGTAGAGACATACAACATACAAGGTTCGTCATCGCTGTCGGCACTCGACGGCAGCCGACTCTACCTTGAGATTTTCAAGGAAGACTCTTTGGCCTCGCGTGATTCATGCGAGGTGATTCACGGTGAGTTCAGTTTCACGGGCCAGTTGGACAGTTTGATGCCTGTAGGCAGTCTAGTACTGGGTGAAGCCAAGGCCCCCATCTTCATAGAGCGTGGTGACATTAAGGTGAGCATTGACAAGACGGGCATCAAAGTGAGCGGTTCGCCCCTGAACGAACAACTATACGAGTATCTGGAGCAACAGCTTCAGCTGTCCAATCTCTACGATGAGTTAGGTAGCCGGCAGGCAAAGATGCTGCTTGAAGGCAAGGACGAGAAGACCATCAACGCCCTGCTCATGGAGGAGGCCCGTCGCATAGAGTCGCAAGCCGACAGTCTACAAGTAAGTTTTATCACCTCACATTTCGACTCCATGCTGGGCACAGTGGCCTTTCAGTTGCTGGCTAACAACGTGAACCAGACCCTGGGCTATCCCTTCGTGACCGACCAGATGGAGCAGATATTGATCAAAGCGCCAGAATCGTTCAAGCGCCATCCTTTTGTGAAGCGCTACCTTGACGCTGCACAGGATTTCATGGCCCGGATGAAAGGAGAAGAAGAAACGCAACAATAAAAAGCCATGAGGACACTGATAAAGGGTGGGCGCATCGTCAACGAGGGGAAGACGTTCGATGGAGTAATGGTGATTGATGGCGAGCTGATTGCCGACGTTCTTCCTTCTGAAGTTCCCGTTGACGGTACTTTTGACAACACGATAGACGCCACAGGATGCTACATCCTGCCAGGAGTCATCGATTCACACGTACACTTCCGCGACCCTGGCCTCACCGAAAAGGCCGATATGGACACTGAGAGCCGGGCGGCGGCTGCAGGAGGTGTCACCAGTTTCTTCGACATGCCCAACACCATGCCACAGACCACCACACTCGAGGCCTTGGAGGAGAAGTTCGGTATAGCAGCACGCAAGAGCCACGTCAACTATTCGTTCTTCTTCGGAGCCACTAATGAGAATTGTCACCTTTTCCCCCTGCTCGACCCCCAACGCATACCAGGCATCAAGCTGTTCATGGGGTCGTCAACAGGCAACATGCTGGTTGACAGCGACGACTCCTTAGAGCGCATCTTCAGCTTGGCACCGCTACCCCTTATGGCCCATTGCGAAGACACGGCCATCATCAACCAGAACATGGCCAGCTTCAAAGAGCGGTATGGCGACGACCCACCTGTATGGGCACACCAACTCATCCGTAACGAGGAAGCCTGTCTGGCCTCCACCAGCAAAGCCATTGCATTGGCCACGAAGCACCAGGCAAGGTTACACATAGCACATATCTCGACAGAGGCCGAGCTGGAAATGATTCCCGCCAACAGCCTGCATTCCATCACCGCCGAAGCCACCGTAGGACATCTGCTGTTCTCGACAGTCGACTACGACCCGTTGGGCACCCGTATCAAGGTGAACCCCGCCATCAAGAGCGTTATTGACCAAGAAGCCCTGCGCCGTGGCCTTAACGATGGACGTATCAGCACCATTGCCACCGACCATGCCCCTCATCTGCTGAGTCAGAAACAGGGCGGATGTGCCCGTGCTGCCAGCGGAATGCCCATGATACAGTTTTCACTGCCTTCCATGCTCGAACTGGTCGACGAAGACGTCCTCACTTTTGAGAGGATGGTGGAGCTGATGGCCCACAACCCAGCTCGTATCTTCGATGTGCGCCGCAGGGGATTCCTTCGTAAAGGCTACCAGGCTGACCTCGTGATAGTACGCCCCAATTCGCCCTGGACACTAACGCCCGACATCATCCTGAGCAAATGCGGCTGGAGCCCACTTGAGGGTCACGAATTCCACTGGCGCGTCGAAACGACATTCTGCAACGGTTATCCTGTTTATCAGAACGGGCATGTAGCCGAAAGCAGCCACGGCCAGCCCATCTTGTTCCGATAGTCTTATGGTCACAGTCGCCTTCCTCATCATTCTCTTGCCCATCACTGCCTATATATACATAGGCTTTGGCATACTAACCATACTATCAGTAGGAGCGTGGTATCTCTGCAAAAGAAGGAAAAGCCGTTGGCTGCGCTATACGCTGACGTCACTGCTGGCACTGCTGTGGTACATCTTCTTTTATGGCACGTATATCGGCTTTGGCAAGATAGAGGTGAACCACCTTACCTTCGCTAGTAAAGAGCTACCTGTGACCTTCGACGGCTATCGCATTGTGCACATCAGCGACCTTCACGTGGGCTCTTACAGCGGTTGGCGCGAAGACATACTGCGCCGAGCCGTAGACAGCATCAATGCGCAGCAGCCCGACATGATAGTGTTTACAGGCGACCTGCAGAACAAGACCCCCGACGAGATAGCAGACCACAAGGATCTGCTGAGCCGGCTCCATGCCATCGACGGAATCTATGCCGTACTGGGGAACCACGACTATGCAGAGTATTTGCGAGGAGCCGATGAGGCCACCAAGGCCGCCAATTGCCAGCTCACCAGGGAACTCATAGAGAGTCTGGGATGGACGCTTCTTTTGAACGACTACCGTGTTGTCCGCCACGGCACCGACTCCATCGTCATTGCCGGCATGGAGAACGACGGTGAAGGGCGTTTCCCACAGTTGGGTGATGTAAAGCGTGCCATACCCCCGTCAGCTCAGTACTCGTCTCCTAACCCTCCGTTTACTATTATGCTTGAGCACGACCCCTCGTCGTGGCGACGGAAGATACTGCCGCAATGCCACGCACAGCTCACCCTCAGCGGCCACACACACGCCATGCAGTTCGCCATCTTTGGATGGTCACCCATACAATTGACTTGCGGCGAGACTGTGGGACTCTACCGCGAAGGCCATCGGGCGCTCTACGTATCGAAAGGCCTGGGCGGTGTCATTCCCTTACGCTTCGGTGCCACCGGCGAGATAACAGTCATAACGCTTAGAAAGGCAAAATAAGTTATAGGAAAAACTGACCCAAGCCCCCTTTAACTCCCATAATTCAATGAAATATCTTTATCGTGTTTATCAGCTAATCATCGTCCTGCCCTTGGCACTCATTGCCACTATCATCACCGCACTGACCGTAGCCATAGGCTGCTCACTGGGCGGAGGCCACTTCTGGGGCTACTATCCTGGTCGCTGGTGGTCTAAGGTCATCATACGGATGCTTCTGTTGCCAGTTAAAGTGGAAGGGCGCCAGCATTTAGAACAGGGGCAGTCGTATGTCTTTGTGGCCAACCATCAGGGTGCATTCGACATCTTTCTCATCTACGGCTACCTGGGACGCAACTTCAAATGGATGATGAAGCAGTCCTTGCGGAAGATACCCCTTGTGGGATGGGCCTGTGAGAAATCCCATCAGATATTCGTCAACAAGCACGGTGCCAGCAAGATCAAGAAGACCTACGACGACGCCCGGCTGATATTACAGCAGGGCTACAGCGTCACCGTGTTCCCCGAGGGCTCGCGCACCTTCACCGGACACATGGGCGAGTTTCGCAAGGGAGCCTTCGCACTGGCCGATGAGCTGCAGTTGCCCGTGGTACCGCTGACCATCAACGGCTCCTTCAACGTCATGCCCCGAATGCGCGATGGTCACTTCGTCTGCTGGCATCCCCTCTCGCTCACCATCCACCAGCCTGTATATCCAGTGGGGCAAGGACCCGACAATATTCAAGCCACCATGTCGCAGGCCTACGATGCCGTGATGTCATCGATTGCCCCCGAATATCAGGGCTTTGTAGAAAATCCCGACCAGTGACCCACCCCACCGATAAAACATGGCTAGCACCGCAAAAAGGTCATTAAACTTTTGGCTACATGAAATAAAAGTTGTACCTTTGCAATGAAAAGGGACAACAATATCCTTCAGTCAAAAGGAACGCTATGACAAGACAATTGATGGTTTTAGCCATGCTCGCTTTATGCCTTCAGACCTCAGCACAGGGAGGCCTGAAGGCATTTGTCGGAAAAGTGGGTGCATTCATAGACACCATGTCGATCAGCGGTGTTGACCGACACTACATTGATGCGCCCAAGAAGCCCTGGCAGCTCATAGTCAAAGGCAACGTGAACCAAAGTATCTTGAGCATGAGGACAGCTGGCTCCATTATGGGGATTGACTACGACGCCCGCCCATATCTGAAAACCGAGCCGTCAAAGTACGTTGGCCTATGGGCTGGCTACAGAGGCTACGGTCTGGGTTACACTGTAAACGTTGGGGGCGACAAGGGCAGTTATCTCACCTTCGGAGCCACAGGCGGGGCCTACGGCATCAATGTGCGCATTCATTCCTTCAAGAACAGCAACCCCGAATTTGACCTGTCCAGCGACATCATTCCCGAAGATGCCAAAGATGAGTGGGGCAAGGTGCAGCTCATCGACCCCATCAAGGTGCGTACCATCATCGCCGACGGCTACTACATGTTCAACAGCAAACACTTCTCGTACGCAGCCGCCTACGACCAGTCAGTGCTGCAGAAGCGCTCCGCTGGTTCACTCATGGTCGGGGCAATGTACTACTATGGTCACATCAACTATGCCACCCCCAGCAACGGCGACCTCATATACATGATGAAAGGCCTTGGGCGCGTCAAGTTGTGGCAGGGCAGCGTAGGCTTAGGCTATGCCTACAACTGGGTGCCTGTTCGCGGACTCCTCGTCAGCGCCATGGCCATGCCCATGCTCACCTTTGTCAATAAGCTCAAGGCCTATGGCTACGCCACCAACGTAGACGATCTTATGACCAACCCCATTTTCATGGATAAGGACATAAGCGATGAAGAGTGGGACGAATGGTTTTATAGCAACCTCACCATAGCTTCCACGGGCAATAAGATGTTCAACAGCGGCATGGCAGTGAACTTCGATGCCCGCCTGTCGCTGACCTACAACTTCGGACAGTTCTTTGTGAATGCCTACGGACAGTTCAACAACATGCGCTACCAACACGACAGCAGCCACGGCTACCTGAACGACTGGTTCGTCAACACTTCCGTTGGCATACGTCTATAATTTAACAACGCCAAAAAGAGGAAAGACGATGAAACAAACACTACTGATAATCAGCGTACTGCTCTTCATGCCTACCGTAACACTTTGGGGACAGACGAAGACAATTGACTTGAAAGTCATCGAGACCAGTGACGTTCATGGGCATTTCTTCCCCTACGACTTTATCGAGCGCAAACCACTGCAAGGCACACTGACCCGTGTCAGTAAGTATGTGCAGCAGAAACGTCAGGAGTATGGCGACCGCGTGCTTTTACTCGACAACGGCGACATACTGCAAGGCCAGCCCTGCGTTTACTGGAGTAACTACGTGGCCAAAGACGAGCCAAACCTGGCGGCACAAGTGGTGAACTACATGCGCTACGATGCCGCAACAATGGGAAACCATGATGTGGAGACGGGCCACGATGTCTACGACAAATGGATTCAAGAGATGCGGTGCCCCGTGCTGGGTGCCAACATCATCGATACGAAGACAGGTCGTCCCTATCTGAAGCCCTACACCATGATTGAGCGCGACGGGGTGAAGATTGCCGTTATAGGCATGATAACGCCCACCATATCCTGCTGGCTTAACGAAAGTCTGTGGCAAGGTCTGGAGTTCCAAGAGATGGTAAGTTGCGCCCAAAAGTGGGTGAAGCACGTACAAGAAGCTGAACATGCCGACATCATCATCGGCCTATTCCACAGCGGCTTGGAAGGCGGGCTCACCCTGCCGGGCGGCATCGTGGAGGATGCCACCCAGCTCGTGGCACAGCAAGTAGACGGCTTCGACATCATCTTCTTCGGTCACGACCACCAGGTACACAACGACATGATCAAGGGCCCAGCAGGTAAGTACACCCTGTGCCTTGACCCGTCGAACAATGCACGCAACGTGGCAGAGGCCACCATCAGCCTCACCTACGAACATGGAATCATGGTGAAGAAAGAAATCAGCGGCAACATCGTCGATGTGCGTCAGGAACCCATCGACCAGCAGATGGTCAGCCATTTCCTGCCACTTACTCAGCGCATACAGCAGTTCGTTGAGCGCCCCATAGGCCGCTTTCTGTCTACCATCAGCACACGCGACAGCTATTTCGGCCCATCGGCCTTTGCCGACCTTATCCATGTGCTGCAACTGCAAATCACTGGCGCCGACATTTCGTTGAACGCCCCCCTCTCGTTCGACGCCCAGATAAAGGAAGGCCCCGTCACGGTGTCCGATATGTTCAAACTCTATAGGTACGAGAACCAACTTTGCGTTGTCAACATGACTGGTCGCGAACTTTTGGGACACCTTGAGATGAGCTACGACCTCTGGGTCAACACCATGCGCAATGCCGACGATCACCTGCTGCAGCTCAATGCCGATAGCCGCGGCGACCAGCAGCGACTGGGATTCAAAAACTACACGTTCAACTTCGACTCGGCCTATGGCATCGACTACGAGGTAGACGTCACTAAACCTGATGGACAGAAGGTGAGCATCCTTAAGATGAGCAACGGACAGCCTTTCATGCTCGACAAGACCTACCGCGTGGCCATGAACAGCTACCGCGCCAATGGCGGCGGCGACCTCGTCACACGCGGTGCCGGCATCTCCAAGGAGGAACTGCCAAAGCGCATCGTTTTCCAGACCCCACTCGACCTGCGCCACTACCTCATGCAGGAGATAGAACGCATGGGCACCGTCAGCCCCAAGGCCGGCCATAACTGGCGCTTCGTGCCCGAGGAGTGGACGGTCCCCGCAGCACAACGCGACCGCCAGCTGCTGTTCAAGGAATAACATCCCCCATTACCGACCACATATCTCCGCCATGCCAACCACAAGATATTACTTTTTCGTATTCTGCAAAGACGAGCTGCTGCTACAGCAACAGGACGACGGCACATACACCATACCGCTGTGCGAGGAGCCACCCACAGAAGTGAAGCCCTGGACAAACATACTGCGTGTGTATTTGCCTGACGGCACCGCAGTGAAGACATACGCTATAGTTTTCCCCGCCACAGGTGCATTTCAGCCTTGCCCTCTACGCCAGTCGTACTATAAGCTGCCACGCCAGCTCTACCTCGCAGCAGGGAAGTGCGCCGAACTACTCTACTGGGACCACAACACACGTTTCTGCGGCGTCTGCGGAGGCCTTATGAAGATGCACACCGATATCAGCAAACGTTGCGAACACTGTGGAAAGGAGGTGTGGCCACAGGTCAGTCCTGCCATCATTGTACGTATCACCAGAGGCGACGACGAAATACTCATGGCAAGGGGTCGCAACTTCAGGGGCGATTTCTATGGGCTCATCGCCGGTTTCGTAGAGACAGGCGAAACACTGGAAGAAGCTGTGAACCGTGAAGTGATGGAAGAGACGGGACTGACAGTGACTAACATCCGCTACTTTGCCTCGCAGCCCTGGCCCTACCCCTGCGGACTGATGGTAGGCTTCACAGCCGACTACGCCGGCGGCACAATCCACGTTCAGCGCGAGGAGCTGAAGAGCGTTGCGTGGTTCCACCGCGACCATCTGCCCAAACTTCCCGAGAAACTGAGCATTGCCCGCCGCCTCGTCGACGATTGGACTGGCGAGGAATAATTACCGAGAACAACCAAATCTATCATACTATGATTTCATTCACTTGCGACTACAACGAGGGTGCACATCCCGAGATATTGAAACGGCTCGTAGACACCAATATGATGCAGGAGCCTGGTTACGGCACCGACCAGTTCACCTTGTCAGCCAAAGAGAAAATCAAGACTGCTGTCGGCTACCCTGAGGCCGACGTCATACTCCTCGTAGGGGGTACACAGACCAACTCCACCATCATCGACGCCATGCTTCGGCGCACAGAGGGCGTCATCGCCGTTGACACTGGCCATATTGCCGTCCACGAAGCCGGAGCCGTGGAGTTCTGCGGTCACAAGGTGCTCACGCTGCCCAGCCATCAGGGCAAGATGGCGGCCGACGACCTGCGTCACTACATGGAGGTGTTTTGTGCCGATGAGTCGCACCAGCACATGGTGCAGCCTGGCATGGTCTACATCTCCTTCCCCACCGAGTACGGCACCATCTACTCCCACAGCGAGCTGAAAGCCTTGAACGAGGTCTGCTCACAGTATCACTTGCCGCTGTTCATCGACGGTGCCCGTTTGGGCTATGGCCTCGCCAGCCCCGCAGCCGACGTCGATCTCCCCACTCTGGCCAGCCTGTGCGACGTGTTCTACATTGGCGGCACAAAGATTGGCGCCCTCTGTGGCGAGGCAGTGGTGTTCCCAAAAGGCAACGCACCCGCCGGACTCTTCACCATCGTCAAGCAGCACGGTGCCCTGCTCGCCAAGGGACGACTGCTCGGCCTACAGTTCGACACGCTCTTCACCAACGACCTCTACCTCACCATCAGCCGCCATGCCATCGACAAGGCCATGGCCATGAAGCAGGTGTTCGCCCGCAACGGTATCCCATTCCACATCGACTCCCCTACCAACCAGCAATTCCCCATCCTTACCCGCCAACAGGCAGAGGCGTTGAAGGGGGACTTCCTGTTCGAGACTTGGGAACACCTCGCCGACGGGCGCATCGTCACCCGCTTTGCCACAAGCTGGGCCACCCCAATGGAGCACATTGAAATATTAAGCCGCAAACTTTCGGAGTCCCAGCAATAGTAAGCAACAGATAAGGCGAGAGCGTTGATATGGTTTCCTGCCGTGAGCGTGAATACACTTGGATCAATTGACCTGCCCCTGCGATTACCTGGTGATTTCGCATTTTTATAATCGGAATACGCTGTAATTCAAAAAGAATTTGTATTTTTGCAGCCAAAAGCAGCAAACTATGAGTCCTGTATTCAGACGCGAGAGCGAATACATATTCAAGATATACTCTAACGAGGAGGAGCGGATGCACATCCATGTGCTCTGTGGCGGCCATGAGGCTAAATACTGGCTGGAGCCGCAGGTGGAACTGGCCAAAAACACAGGCATACCCGAACACAAGTTGAATGAAATCAAAAAAATCGTAGAGAAATATGCAGACTGTTTCGAAGAACAATTCCAGCAGCACATCGGCAAGCGTATTGATGATTAACGCGCAGGGCATCATGCTCTCAGTGCTGGGCCACGACTATTTTCTGTCGTACAACCGCATTCCGTGGATGCAGGACGCCCCCATCCGCAGCGTGCTGAACGTGCAGATGAGCGGCCCCGAAGCCATTGAATGGCCCGACCTTGACGTAGATCTCGAAATCGACAGTCTCCGCCACCCAGAACGCTATCCGCTCGTCATCAAGCGGAATGCGCTGGACTTCGTGGGAGTATAATAAATAATGTGGAGAGACTGAGAGCGGAAATCCGAGGCCGAGGATGTCGATGCGGGTTCTTCGACAAGCGAAGCGGCAAGCCGATTACCCGCTCTTGCATTTCAAGGGTAAATCTTCTAATGCCTGACGTAGATGTCTATTTCCTGCCTTGTGCGTGAGTCGTACTGGTTATCGCGTGTTCGGTAGTTGCCTGGACGCCCGCCAACAGGCAGAGGCGCTGAAGGGGGACTTCCTGTTCGAGACTTGGGAATACCTCGCCGACGGGCGCATCGTCACCCGCTTTGCCACGAGCTGAGCCACCCCAATGGAGCACATTGAAATATTAAGCCGCAAACTTTCGCAGTCCCAGCAATGATGACAGGGCTCCCCCTCAGTTTATGCGGTCATGCGGATCTGTGGGGGCTGCCACGGAAAAATCCGGGTGCGCCGTTCGAGCCTTTTCCTATCGGGCATCGGACTAGAATCATTTCGGACGTGAGGCGAAGCTGGTGTCACTTGCCAATGCAGTGATACTCGAACTGGTTCTCCTCCAGCTCCTCTATATCGAAAATGTTTCGGCCATCGATGACGAGGGGACGACGCATGGCTTTCTTGATGACGCCCCACGTGGGCAGGCGGAACTCTTTCCACTCGGTGAGGAGCAACAATGCGTCGGCATCGAGCACGGCATCATACATGTCACGACAATATACCACCTGTTCGCCGATACGCCGCTTACACTCGTTCATGGCTATCGGGTCGTAAACGCGGACGATACAGCCGGCATCGAGGAGCTTCTGAATCATCACCAATGCCGTCGACTCGCGCATATCGTCAGTCTCGGGCTTGAACGACAGGCCCCACATGGCAATGGTCTTGCCTTTCAGACTCTCGCCGGAGAAAGCACGCTGGAGCTTCTCGAAGAGCGCCCCCTTCTGCTTCTCGTTCACCCGTTCTACGGCTTTCAGCACCTCCATGGAGTAGCCATTCTGGTCGGCAGTCTTGATGAGGGCCTTCACGTCCTTGGGGAAGCAGCTGCCTCCATAGCCGCATCCAGCATAGAGGAACTTGCGACCAATGCGGGTGTCGCTGCCTATGCCGGCTCGCACCATGTTCACATCGGCGCCCACGCGCTCGCACAGGTTGGCAATGTCGTTCATAAACGAGATACGGGTGGCAAGCATGGAGTTTGCAGCGTACTTCGTCATCTCGGCAGAAGGGATATCCATGAAGATGACTCGGAAGTTGTTGATGAGGAATGGCTTGTAGAGTCGGGTCAATGCTTTCTTGGCCTTCTCGCTCTCCACTCCCACGACCACACGGTCAGGACTCATAAAGTCCTTGATGGCATTGCCCTCCTTCAGGAACTCGGGGTTCGATGCCACATCGAAGGGAACATCGACGCCGCGCTTCTTAAGTTCGGCGGCAATGGTATTCTTGACCTTGATGGCCGTTCCTACGGGCACCGTCGACTTCGTCACCACCACTATATATTTATTAATGTTTTCGCCAATGGTCTTTGCCACCTGAAGCACATACTTCAAGTCGGCACTTCCGTCCTCGTCGGGGGGCGTGCCTACGGCCGAGAACACTATATCCTGATCGTTCAGGATGGCGGCCAGGTCGGTGGTGAACTTCAAGCGGCCGGCAGCCACATTCTTGCGCACCATCTCGTCCAGCCCTGGCTCGTAGATGGGAATCTCACCCTTCATCAAACGTTCTATCTTCGCGGCGTCCACATCAACGCAGGTGACGTTGACACCCGTCTCGGCAAAGCAAGTGCCTGAGACCAAACCGACATAGCCGGTTCCAACTACTGCTATATTCATGGTTCTTTAACAATTATTTCCTTTTCATTGGGAGTGAAACATGCAATAGGCTAAAGGCCTAAAACAGCCAAGCGTCCTTCAGCAGAGGCTGCTTAAGGTCTTTCTCGCTGGTGAGCACTTCGGCAGGATCGATGGGCCACTTGATTCCCACGTCAGGGTCGTTCCAGCGGATGCCTGCCTCGGCCTGCGGGGCATACACATTATCTACTTTATAGGTAAAGATAGCCTCGTCGCTCAGCACCAGGAAACCGTGAGCAAAGCCCCGAGGAATAAAGAACTGGCGCTTGTTCTCATCGCTTAACTCCACAGCCACATACTTGCCAAAGGTAGGAGAATTGCGGCGGATGTCGACTGCCACATCGAGCACACAGCCCTTGATGACGCGTACCAGCTTGGCCTGGCACAAATCGCCCTTCTGATAGTGCAATCCGCGCAGCACGCCACGCGATGACTTCGACTCGTTGTCCTGAATGAAATTAACTTTACCAATATGTTCCTCGAACTCGGCCTGTTTCCAAGCTTCAAAGAAATAGCCACGCTGATCGTTGAAGACACGGGGCTCAATGATATAAACGCCCTCAATATCCGTCTTGATATATTCCATAGTTACAATTAGTTAATGTTTCTCGGCTGCAAAATTACTCTTTTTTCCTGACGCGAGCAAGAAAAACAGAGGAAAAGTTTAGAAGCAAAAATTTGCTCATATCAGAAAAAAGCCGTACCTTTGCCGCACTTATTCGGAACATTGAAAACAAACATAAAAACGTGATAGATTTAGCACGACATATTGAAATACTGCTGTTGAACAACGACTGCGTCATTGTGCCCGGCCTTGGCGGTTTCATGGCGCATCATGTTGATGCCCGCTATGACATGGAGGACGGCCTTTTCCTTCCGCCCCTGCGCACATTGGGCTTCAACCCACAGCTGAAAATAAACGACTCGCTGCTTGTACAGTCGTATATAGAAGCCTTCGACATCAGCTACCCTGAAGCCCAACGCCGCATAGAGGACGAAGTTGACGAACTTCGCCAGCATCTGGAGAAAGACGGTTACTACGAACTGAACGACATAGGTGTACTGAGCTTGAACGACGAAGGTCATCTGGAATTCGAGCCCTGCGAGGCAGGCATCCTGACCCCAGGCTACTATGGGCTTGGCACAGTGTCTATCCTTCCCCTGGCAGCAGCAGAAAGTGCCGCAGCGAAAAAGGCAGGGAACCTGGAGGAGCAAGAGGAGCAGGAGAATCTGGAAGCTATCAACACAACACAGATGACAGCCGACATTGACGAGCAGGAAGACCTGCCCGAGGAGGGAGCTATCACCATCAAGATGTCGTGGCTGCGCAACATTGCTGCTGTCGCTGCCGCCGTCATCGCATTCCTGATGATTGGCACCCCCGTCTCAAACAGCAACAAGATGAGCGGAGATGCACAGCAGAGTGCCTTTATTCCAACGTCTTCATCTAACCACGCTGCCGTTGTCCCTACCGATGCCGCTTCACAGCCTTCCGCTACTGAAGACATGACTGGGGAAGCCTCCACCACCACCTCCGAGGGAGAGGAGAACAGTCTCCCATCCCCCAACACGACAGAGGAGACAGCCCCCATCGTTCAGCCCACCGCTGCTCCAGCTGCGCCGGCCGAGCCCGCCTTCTGCATTGTGCTGGCCAGCCAGGTATCGAAGAAGGGTGCCGAGAATTATGTGAAGCAGCTACACAAAGACGGCTATACCGAGGCCCGCATTGTCGTGAGCAAGAACAAGATACGTCGCGTGGTTTACGGTTCTTATAGCACTGAGGACGATGCCCGCTCCTACATTCGCACACTGCGCAGCAAGAGTCGCCAGTTCCGCGAGGCTTGGGTGCTTAAGAACTAAGTGATGGCAAACAGCTATTTGTCATTGACAAATGGCTAATCGATATTGACAAACGGCAATTGTTTATGAAGCGCGTACGCTGCCCCAAATGCGACAACTTTATTACATTTGACGAGACCCAGTACCAACCGGGCCAGTCGTTGGTATTCCAATGTCCCGAATGCGGCAAGCAGTTTGGCATCCGCATCGGCGTATCGAAGCTGCGCCAGACACAGAAAGAGGAAAACAACGCCACTCAGCCCGAAGAGCCTTCAGACCTGGGCCACCTCACTGTCATTGAGAACGTGTTCCATTTCAAGCAGGAGCTTCCACTCCGCATGGGCGACAACACCATTGGGCGCTATCAAAAAGGCAATCCCATCAACACCCCCATTGAGACTGTCGACCCCAGCGTGGATCTGCTCCACTGCATCTTGAACGTGGGCCGCGACAAACACGGTCATCTGCGCTATGTCCTTCGCGATGCCAACAGCAATACGGGCACCTTCGTCGATAACGTCGAGATTCCACCCCGCGAACGCCGCATCATCACCGATGGTGCCCTTTTCACCATCGGAGCCACCAGCATCATCCTCCATACTGCCGACAGCCATGAATAGACTCCTTCTATGCATTCTCCTTGCCGTCCTTCTGCCATGCGCGGCTGGGGGGCAGAAGGTTCACACTGCTGAGGAATGCCGACAGACTTTCGTGGAGTATATGAACACGAAAGCCCGCTTGATGGGCCTTACCCAAACACGATTTGCCGACCCTAGCGGTTACAAGATTGGCAAATCGGCCATCACCCCAGAAGATGCCGTCAACTTGATACTTCAGGCCGACAGCCGTCGGGCTATTAGCCAGACCTGGGGAAAACCCGTGTACCACATGCACGTGAAAGGCAGTCACGCACGTACCGACACCATCACTTGGGGACGGCGCAATGCCTTTACCACCTTTTACAAACTCTTAGGCGGCAAAACCGGCACCCTGGCAGGATGCCACAACGCCGTGTTCATCTGCCGGACACCGGGCGGCAATCGTTTCGTGGCAGCAATCATCAACAGCAGTTGGGACCAGCGGTGGCCCGATGCCAAGAAACTCATCGACATTGCCCGGCGCCGTTGTATGAATCCTGAGGCCGACGTGTCCGACATCAAGCTAAAAGCTACCGGCGCCTACGTAGCCCTCTACCCCAGCCATCCCCAGGCCACTGCCCGCCCTCTTGAGTCCCTCTACAGCCGCGAGCCCTCTACGGAGCACGTGCCAGCATCAGTGACGAAAGTGATGACGGCCATCTGCCTGCTCGACTGGGTGACTGACCTTGATGCCTACTTCGAGATAAGCGGCGGCGACATGATGCCAGGCAGCGGCCCAAAGTTTCATGTGGGCGACAGCATCACCTTCCGCGATGCTCTCCACGCCATGTTCCTCCCATCGTCGAACACGGCTGCCGTTGCCATCGCCCGTATTGTGGGCAAAAAGATTCTGGAAGCCCAAAAGTAATGTTCATAGCAGCGGACTAACACGGACTATCACAGACTGTACGAGAAAGACCGAAAAAGACCGAGAAAGACCGAGAAAGTCCGAGAAAGTCCGAGAAAGACCGAGAAAGTCCGAGAAACTCCGAGAAAGACCGAGAAAGACCGAGAAAGTCCGAGAAACTCCGAGAAAGACCGAGAAAGACCGAGAAAGTCCGAGAAAGACCGAGAAAGACCGAGAAAGTACGAGAAAGTCCGAGAAAGACCGAGAAAGTACGAGAAAGTCCGAGAAAGACCGAGAAAGTACGAGAAAGTCCGATGTAAAAAAGGAGAAGTCGGAAAAAGTTCTATAAGCGATCTTGCCGAATTGGAACCTCCATAGAGATAATAACGAGCAACCAACACACATTGAGACTGCGTTTATAGCGCGGGGTTCGCCATTGTGTGTTGTAGGCAAGTTCCAGGCCTGGCTGAGAAATGGCTGGAGCTTGCGCTTCTTTTTGCTAAAGGTTTGTACAGGCGCCTGAATTATTCATAAATATTCCTAAAATCCGCAACTAATAGTCATGCGGACCAATTTTGCCGTCTTGCCCTCCATCTGCGGAATCTCCAGCCACTACAGGTGCAATTACGTGTTGTCCTCGCCCAGTTTCCCCTTACCCCGTCAAGCATTATAGGGGCTTTATGCTGTCGTTTACCCGCAAAGTCGGTTTCTCATCCGTCAGCGAGTGCAAAAGGGTTCAGATATGATTGGTTGTCCGTGTAGATGTTCAGTTCATAGTGTCTTGCCGTCCTTATCCACTTGGCGGGCACGCTGATGCGCTCGGCTATGCCGCTTTGCTTGCAAAGAACTTGAATACAAAGGCTTTGATGCGGCTTATCTTCTTCAGTCCGAATGCTTTTGTGTCAAGCCTTCCCATGAGGAACTTATAGAAGTTGCGTATCATAGCCGTCAGCAGCAGGAACACGGTGTTCTCTGCCATGAAGGACTTTGGCAGCCTTGCCCATCCGAATCCGTTGTTCATGTCGTCGAAGATGCGTTCCTT
>JAILPA010000170.1 GCA_024690505.1 Prevotella sp. | reverse complement strand
TGGTGTGGCTAAGGCCAAGGCCGACCTCATCGTCATCTCTGGTGCCGAGGGTGGTACTGGTGCTTCGCCTGCCAGCTCTATGCGTTTCGCAGGTATAAGCCCTGAGATCGGTCTTGCTGAGACGCAGCAGACGCTGGTCATAAACGGCCTGCGTAATCAGGCTCGTCTGCAGACCGACGGACAGTTGAAGACTGCCAAGGACGTCATCGTCATGGCCATGCTGGGCGCCGACGAGTTCTCGTTTGGTACGCTGCCCCTGATTGTGCTGGGCTGCGTGATGATGCGTAAGTGTAACACCAATACCTGCCCCATGGGTGTGGCCACACAGAACCCCGAGCTGCGCAAGCACTTCCAGGGTCGTTCGGAGTATGTGGTGAACTTCTTCACCTTCTTGGCCGAGCAGGTGCGCGAGTACCTCAGCCAGATTGGCGTGCACAGCCTGAAGGAAATAATCGGTCATACAGAGCTCATCGAGGTCAGTGTGCCCGACGGTTCTGCCGTCGAGAAATGGCGCACCATCGATTTTAGTCGCCTGCTTTATAAGCCCGACGTCGACCGTCGCGCAGCCGCTCCCCTCCCTTCAAGGGGAGGGGCAGGGGGTGGGGTCTGTGACTCCAACTCCGCTGCTGCGAAAAATACTGACCCCACCCCCAACCCCTCCCCTACATGGGAGGGGAGCGGCTGCGCTCTCTATTGGGATCGTGGCGCCTTCACCAAGGTGAGCGGCGTGAAGGACGAGGAGATTATCCGTGCTGCCGAGAAGGCTATCAATAGTGGCGAGGAGGTGACCCTCGACTACGCCATCAAGAATACCGTCCGTGCCGTTACCACCATGCTCTCTGGTGTCATCGCCAAGAAATATGGCGAGGCTGGTCTGCCCGATAACACCATTAACATCAAGTTCAAAGGCTCAGCCGGTCAGAGCTTCGGTGCCTTCGCCGTGAAGGGTGTCAACCTGAAGCTCGAGGGCGAGTGTAACGACTACTTCGGAAAGGGACTCTCAGGCGGTCGCATCTCTATCCTGCCTCCAGCCCGAAGTGGTGAGGATTTCCATGCCGAGGACAACATCATCGCTGGTAACACCGGCCTCTATGGTGCCACCTCTGGCGAACTCTATATCAATGGTAAGGTGGGCGAGCGCTTCGGCGTGCGCAACTCAGGTGCCATCGCTGTCATCGAGGGTGCTGGCGACCACTGCTGCGAGTATATGACTGGCGGACGTGTGGTTGTGCTGGGCAAGACGGGCCGTAACTTCGCCGCTGGTATGAGTGGTGGTGTGGCCTACGTCTACGACCCCGACCATACCTTCGACTACTTCTGCAACATGGATATGGTGGAGCTCTCGCTGGTCGAGGACAGCGTCTCTCGCAAGGAGCTGCTCGAGCTTATCCGTCAACACTACCTGCACACAGGCTCCGCCCTGGCAGGTCGCATGCTCGACGACTGGCAGCGCTACGTTCAGGACTTCATCCTGGTAGTCCCCATCGAGTACAAGCGCGTACTGCAAGAGGAGCAGAATAAGAAACTGCAGGAGAAAATCGCCAATATCCAGCGCGACTACTGATAATTTACAATTTGACGATTTACAATTTACAATTTGTTGAGTCATTTAGTTATTTATTCATTTTGTAAAGCAGGGTAAATTGCCAAATAGTAAAATTGTAAATAAATAGTAAATGGTAAATTTATAAATAGTAAATTACAGAGATGGGAAATCCAAAAGCATTTTTAGAGATACACCGCCAGGAGGCGGGATACCGTCCTATTCACGATAGAATCCACGACTTTGGCGAGGTAGAGCAGACACTCAGCACTCGCGAACGCAAACTGCAGGCCTCGCGCTGCATGGACTGTGGCGTGCCCTTCTGCCACTGGGCCTGTCCGCTGGGCAACAAAGCCCCCGAGTGGAACGATGCCTTGTATAAAGGCGACTGGGAGTTGGCTTATCGCTTGCTCAACAGCACTAATCCCTTCCCCGAGTTCACTGGCCGCATCTGTCCCGCCCTCTGCGAGAAGGCCTGCGTCCTCAATCGTTTCAACCACGAGCCTACCACCAACCGTGAGGACGAGGCCGCCATCACCGAGATGGCTTTCCAGGAGGGCTTCATCCAGCCCCGCATCCCCGCCCATCGTATCATGAAGGCCAGTGTGGCCGGCGGTTCTGCCGCCGGTTCCACCCCAGTCCGTATTGCCGTCATCGGCGCCGGCCCTGCCGGCCTCGCCTGTGCCAACGACCTTAACCAGCTTGGCTACACCGTCACCGTCTTCGAGAAGAACGAATCCGCTGGCGGCCTCCTGCGCTATGGTATCCCTAACTTCAAACTGAACAAGGCTATCATCGATCGCCGCATCCGCCTGCTGGAGCAGGAGGGCATAGAATTTAAATTTAATGTAGAGTTTAGAATTGAGAATGTAGAGTTTGCTACCGCCACAGAAACCAGCGCAGGCTCTACAGCGGAAGCAAACTCTACACGCTACACTCTACGCTCTGCACTAAAAGATTACGATGCCATCGTCATCTCAACTGGCACCCCCACCGCCCGTGACCTCAAGGCCCCCGGCCGAGAGCTGAAGGGTGTTCACTTCGCCCTCGAGTTGCTGTCTCAGCAGAACCGTGTGCTGGCTGGCATGGAGTTCTCAAAAGATGAGCGCGTAACAGCTAAGGGCAAGGATGTGCTTGTGATTGGTGGTGGTGATACTGGTAGTGACTGTATTGGTACTGCCCACCGTCAGGGTTGCAAGAGCGTCACTCAGATTGAGATTATGCCTAAGCCCGTTGAAGGCCCCGAAGACCCCCAGAACCCCTGGCCCAACTGGCCTCGCACCCTCAAGACCACCTCGAGCCACGAAGAGGGTTGCACCCGCCGTTGGAACATCAACACCCTGGAGTTCCTGGGTAAGGATGGCCACCTCACCGGGGTAAAGGTTCAGGAGATAGACTGGAAGCCAAATCCAGAGGGCGGTCGCCCCATCATGGTCGAGAAGGGCAAGCCCGAAATCATCAAGGCCGAGCTGGTTCTGCTGGCCATGGGCTTCCTCAAGCCAGAGCATCCTGAATACCCCAAGAACGTCTTCGTCTGTGGCGACTCAGCCAATGGCGCCAGCCTCGTCGTCCGCGCCATGGCCAGTGGCAAGCAGACCGCCGACAAGGTAAACAAATTCCTCCGCGACAACGCCTGACTCTCGAAAAAAAACAGTAACTTTGCCCCCGACAAAAACATGACAGACAAGATTCCATTCACCAAGATGCACGGCTGTGGCAACGACTACATCTACGTCAACGCCATGGAGCATCCCATCGCCGACCCCGCCCGCGCCGCCATCGCCTGGAGCGACCGCCACAAGGGCATCGGTTCCGACGGCCTCGTGCTCATCGACCGCAGTCCCGTCCCCGAAGCCGACTTCTCCATGCGCATCTTCAATGCCGACGGCAGCGAAGCCATGATGTGCGGCAATGCCAGCCGCTGCATCGGCAAATACCTCTTTGAACGCGGAATCACAACACAAACACACATCCGTCTGCTCACGTTGTCGGGGGTGAAAGTACTGGAACTGAACATTGCGCCGTCCGTGCCCGGCGATTTGCCCGCCGGGGCTTCCGCGCAGCCGCTCCCCTCCCTTCAAGGCAATTGCGAGGGGGGAGCAATTGGGCAGCAAAGCGACGGTGGGGCGAAGCCGGGGCTGGGGCCGGGGTCTGTAACTTCTGTCACCGTCGACATGGGTGTTCCCGTCCTTGACGACCCCTCCCAGTTCATTCCCACCCGTGGTCTTGACAAGGGTGTCTTTGTCTCCATGGGCACCCACCACTACGTCATCTTCACCGACGATGTCGACCAAGTTGCCACCTCGGGCAGCGCCCTCGAGCATCATCCCGCCTTCCCCCAGCGTTGCAACATCGAGCTTGCCCGCGTTGATACTGTAGTCGGCGGTTCTGCCGCCGACACCGTCATCCGCACCCGCGTCTGGGAGCGTGGCAGCGGCATCACTCAGGCTTGCGGCACCGGCGCTTGCGCCACCGCTGTCGCCGCCTGCATCACCGGTCGCGCTGGTCGTCGTTCAAGCATCGTCATGGATGGCGGCACCCTCACCATCGAGTGGTGCGAAAGCGACCGCTCGGTCGAGGGACGCTTCTTCCAAAAGAACCACGTCTACATGACCGGCCCCGCCGCCTTCGTCTTCGACGGCGAAATCGAATTATGAATTATGAATTATGAATTGAAAAAATGGCTTTAGTAAATATCCACTTCCTGAACCTGCAGCAGAACTACCTGTTCGCCGACATTGCCAAGAAGGTCAATGCCTTCAAGGTGATGCACCCGGGTGCCGATGTCATCAGCCTCGGCATCGGCGATGTCACCCAGCCCTTGTGTCCCGCAGTCACCGAGGCCATGCACAAAGCTGTCGATGAGATGGCCACAGCCGAGGGCTTCCGTGGCTACGGTCCCGAGCAGGGCTACGACTTCCTGCGTGAGGCCATCCTGAAAAACGACTTCCTACCCCGCGGCATCCACCTCGACATCGACGAGGTGTTTATTAACGACGGTGCGAAGTCGGACACAGGCAATTTCCAAGAGCTGCTCCACTGGGATAACTTCATCGGCGTGACCGATCCCATCTATCCCGTCTATATCGACTCCAATGTGATGATCGGCCGCTGCGGTGTCTACAAGGATGGCCGTTGGACCAACGTGCGCTACATGCCTACCACGGCCGAGAATGGTTTCATACCAGAAATCCCCAAGGGCCGCCCCGTAGACGTCATCTACCTCTGCTATCCCAACAATCCGACGGGTACGGTCATCACCAAACAGGAGCTGCGTAAGTGGGTGAACTACGCCTTGAAGAATGACGCCCTCATCCTCTACGATGCCGCCTACCAGGCCTACATCCAAGACCCGGAGATTCCCCATAGTATCTACGAGATTCGAGGAGCAAGGAAGTGCGCCGTCGAGTTCCGCTCCTATTCCAAGACCGCCGGCTTCACGGGCGTCCGCTGCGGCTACACCATCGTTCCGAAGGACGTCAGCGTCGCCACCTTCGAGGGCGAGCGCATCCCCCTCAACCAGCTCTGGCTGCGCCGCCAGTGTACGAAGTTCAACGGCACCAGCTATATCTCACAGCGCGCCGCCGCCGCTATCTACACGCCCGAGGGCAAGGCTCAAGTAAAAGCCACCATCGACTACTACATGCAGAATGCTGCCAAAATGCTCAGTGTGCTCAAAGCTTCCGGCTTTGAGGTATACGGTGGTGAGAACGCCCCCTACGTCTGGATGCGCTGTCCCGACGGCATGGGCTCCTGGCAATTCTTCGAGGCCCTGCTCTATGGTGCCAACGTCGTCTGCACACCCGGCGTCGGTTTCGGCCCCTCGGGTGAAGGCTACGTCCGCTTCACCGCATTCGGTAGTCACGAAAAGACCGACGAAGCACTCCAGCGCATAAAAGCCTGGAGCAAATAACAGCAAACCTTAATCGTTCAAATATTTAGAGCATCCGAGCAAAACCGGGTGCTTTTTTTATTGTTGTGTGCGATAACACATTGTAAACAAATGGCACACTTCGAGTGCAAAAGTTTAGCAAAAAGAAAGAAAACACACAACAAACCTTACAATTTGTCAACACTATTTGTTTTTAACAAATAAAACGAAAGCTGTTTGACAAATATCCAGACAATGTGTCGTAACTTTGCATCGTGAAAACAACAAAGTTGTAACCCAACGAGAGGGTTTAGTATTAATTTAATAAGGTAAAAAGGTATGAAAAAGATTGAAGCAATTATCCGCAAGACGAAGTTCGAGGAGGTGAAAGCTGCTTTGTTATCATCCGACATCGACTGGTTTGAGTACCACGACGTGCATGGCATCGGCCAGAGCCGTCAGGAACGTATATACCGTGGCGTGCAGTATTCTACCGATGTCATCGAACGCGTTGCCATTACCATCGTTTGCCGCGACATCTTCCTCGACCCCACGGTGAAGGTGATTCTGCAGGTGGCTCATACGGGTGAGATAGGCGACGGCCGCATCTTTGTGAGCGACGTGATCGACACATGGTCTATCCGTACTGGAGAGAACGGTGACACGGTACTGAGGGACAAGAAGTAAGAGATATTTACGATTTGACGATTTCTTGCGCTCCATAGGTGCTCAGGCGAGCAAGCTCGGAGTCCAATTTTACAATTTATTGTGCAATTTGACTATTGGACAATTTATTGTTTAGCGTAAATCGTAAAATCAAACAAATCGTAAATAAACCGTAAATTGTAAATTGTAAATTTCTAAATTGTAAATAATATGGATAACTTATCACTTGATACTGTATGGATGCTATTGGCAGCCATGTTGGTTTTCTGGATGCAGCCGGGCTTTGCGCTGTGTGAAGCTGGTTTTACGCGTAGTAAGAACACGGCAAACATCCTGATGAAGAACTTTGCTGACTTCATGTTCGGCTCGTTGTTGTTCTTCTTTCTCGGCTTCGGCTTTATGTTCGGAAGCGAGGGTGCAGGGTTCATTGGTATGCCCAACTGGGGCGACCTGAGTTTCTACAAGGGCGACCTGCCCGTAGAGGGATTCCTGATTTTCGAGACCGTGTTCTGTGCCACCTCTGCCACCATCGTCAGCGGTGCCATGGCCGAGCGCACGAAGTTCTCGATGTACCTTATCTATAGTGCAGTCATCTCGCTGTTCATCTATCCCATCGAGGGTCACTGGACCTGGGGCGGCGGATGGCTCTGCAACGATGCTGCCGACAGCTTTATGATGACCACCTTTGGCGACGTGTTCCACGACTTTGCCGGCTCTGCCATCGTACACAGCGTGGGCGGTGTGTTGGCGCTGGTGGGTGCTATCGCCCTTGGCCCTCGTATTGGTAAATACAATAAGGAAGGCAAGAGCAACGCCATTCCCGGCCACAACTTGGCTATGGCTGCGCTGGGTGTCTTTATTCTCTGGTTAGGATGGTTCGGCTTCAACCCCGGATCGCAGTTGGCAGCAAGTGGTGAGGTGAACCGCATCGCTATCTCGCATGTGTTCCTGACCACGAACCTCGCAGCAGTAGCTGGTGGTGTGGCTACGATGTTCCTTACTTATCTGAAATACGGCAAGCCATCGCTCTCTCTGACGCTCAACGGTGTGTTGGCTGGTTTGGTGGGCATCACCGCTGGCTGTGACCTCGTATCGCCCTTCGGTGCCATCATTATCGGTTTTGTTTGCGGTATCGTACTGGTCTTTTCCATCGAGTTTATCGACCACAAGTTGCATATCGACGACCCCGTGGGTGCTTCCTCGGTACACGGTGTCTGCGGTATTCTCGGCACGCTGATGACGGGTCTGCTGTCTACCTCAAATGGCGCTTTCTACGGAGGCGGCTGGGGATTCTTCGGTGCTGAGTGCTTCGGCATCCTCGTCATCGACCTCTGGGCTGCTGCCTGCGGCTTTGTCCTGTTCTTCGGCATAAAGAAACTGCATGGCCTGCGTGTTGACAAACGCATTGAAGAGGAAGGCCTCGACGTTTATGAGCACGGAGAACTGTGCTACAACTAAGAATTGAAAAATTGAAGAATTGAAGAATTGAAAAATTGAAGAATTGAAAAATTGAAAAATTGAAGAATTGAAAAATTGTAAGGTATGAAAAAGTTTTATATTTTCGCAAT
>JAILPA010000162.1 GCA_024690505.1 Prevotella sp. | reverse complement strand
CTATGAAAGCAACGTACGTATGCGGCCTGAAAGGCAAACAGAACTTGCAAAACTTGAATAACTTAACGAGTTCGTCCAACAAAGTCGACGAGTTTGTCCAACAAAGTCGACGAGTTTGTCTAACAAAGTCGACGAGTTTGTCTAACAAAGTCGACGAGTTTGTATCATGAAACAGGCTCCATTGGTGAACGCAAAACTTACGAAACTTGAATCCTCTAACTTCCTCTCGCTCGACCTTTGGTCGCTTGCAAAGCAAGAACTTCTAAAGTTGAGTGAACGCGAAACATCTTTTAAACAGAATAATAACCATTAAAAAACCATTTAAGTATGGAAACAAAAAATCAATTACTCAGTTGGCTACGCGTGCCGATAGGCGGGCGGGTATGCCTGCTACTGTTGGTGCTACTGGGCTTCCTTCCCCAAAAGGCATCAGCACTCAAGTATTCTAAGACGTTAGGTATGATGGAGCCGGGTGTCTACACCTGGGTTGACGCCTGGTCTAACGACGGACTGAACTGGAAAACCGAGCCTTACGTCAAGTGGACTAACCGCAAAATCACGACTGCAAAGCCCTACCTTGAGTTTGAGATGGAATTCCACTTAAACAAGACCTCATTGTTCTACTGTAAAATCGCTTTGGAGAATGGCAGCAACTCCGACATATCCATGGTGTTCACCAACCGAAGCTATGAGAATTCAAGCGATCAAAGCAAATGGCAGACCCAAAACGACGCCTATGGCCGCTGGGTCTGGGTCAAGAAGGAGAATAAGACAGGCTATGATGGCAAAGCGTGGATTGCCACGTTGCGCTTCTATCCCACGAAGAAGTATTATGAACTGGCCGACCGCTCCATCTACCTCGTTCGCGGCTTCGACCAGAATAACGACGGTGGCTCCGAAACACGTACAGACTTCAATGGCAAAAGCTATGGAGTTGACGTGGTGTACTACCATAACCTCCATCCGGAGTTCGGTGATGGTCTGAACGCTCCTAATGTAACGCGTACCGCCCCTGGTGTCATCAGCGTCGAGGGTACGCGCAGCAACACTACTGGCGACTATACCTACACGGTAACTGCCAACGGCACTACGAAAACCATCACGATGAGTAGTGGCACGTCGAGTGGTTCGACCACCTTCTCGTCGAACAACGGAACGTTCAACGGGGTCTTCAGCCTCACCTACGCTGGCTATTCCGAGCAAACGATTACTCCGCCGGCCGACATTCTGAATAGAACCTTCGACCAGGTTCGTGCCTGCTCGGCTTATCAGGGAGATGTGTATATAGCTTCCAACAACCTTTACACCTATGCCACAAGCACGAAGACGAAAAGCGTCTCTGCCTCGACTAAGGTCTCGTCTATCAGCAGCATGACGTGGAAGAAGTTCGATAAGCAAGTCATTATCTCATGGAACGTGACAGAAGGCGACGGCAACAATGGCACATGGGGCGTCTACCGATCGGAAGTGACAAACAGCAACACACTCGCCAACCGCACCTACCTGGGGTCGGTGATCTATAACGAGCGAAGCTATACCGACAATAGTTCCACACTGCAGTACGACAAAACCTACCGCTATGAGGTAACCTACCTACCCTATGGAACCAACAGCCCCGCCAACTACTCCAGCGCACAATTGACCAACCTCTCCGTCACCAAGGACCAGACGACGACCCGTAGCTACAAGTTCAACGAGTTCAAGTCAACCCTTAACGAAGGTAAGGATAAGCTGGTGCTCACCTGGAACATCGAGGATGAAACCAAGAAGCCACATATTTTTATTGACTACCGCGAAGGCGTGGACGGCGAATGGACACCACTGACCACCACTGGCTACACCTTTGCTACCCAGGGCAGTGTAACACCCAGCATCAGCTACTCTGCGTGTGGCTCCTATTATTTCCGCATGCGTATCCAATCCCAGGAGACAGAGTATGTACAGGTGGCCACTGGCGACAATGCCATCGGCCTTAAGACCACCATTACCGACCTTACAGCCTCCAAGGGCAGTTACGCCGGCATGGTGCGTCTCACTTGGGATGCCACCATCGCCGATAATGTCACACCTGTGAAGTATGTGGTGAGCCGCCGCATCATCGGTACCGAAGCATGGGGCGTCCTCAACTCCACCAGTGGCACAGCCATCAGTTACAGCTATGAGGACAACACCGCCCTGCCCGGCGAATACTATGAGTACAAGGTGGATTGCTATGGCAACAACTGTAATACCAACGACGTGAGCGTGAGCAGTCACCTGACACGCTACGGATTCGCTCAGAGCACAGGCACACTCACCGGACGCATCACCTACGGCTCCGGCACTGCCGTCAGCGACGCCAATGTGCGCCTTGTACCCTCCTCAGAGGATGCCTCCAAACAACAGTTCTATTCGGCTCTTCGTAGGAAAACCCTCTTTCAGTGTGCAGTTCTGGTGTAAGTTCGACCAAATGGCACAGGCCAAGAACAACCGGGGCATCGTATTCGATGTCTATAACATTGCTACCTTGGACGGTACTAAGAACAACGGAAAATACAGACTCAAGGCTCATACCGGCTCGACAAGTGATACCGGCAAGGACCTCGAACCCGACCGCTGGTATCACCTCAACTATGTGCGCAGCGGCAGCACTGTGAACATCTACGTCATCGACCCCTCCGCCACTACCGAGAGTGACCTTGTGTTCTCCAAAACCTACACAGGCTGCAAAGACGGAGCCTACGACAATAAAATCAAAAACCTCGTGTTCGGTCACTCCGATACCGGCGCTGCCGCCACTATCGACGAGATACGCCTCTGGTCGAGAGCACTCACACGCGACGAGATTCTTGCCAACTACGACCACCCGATAGTGGGTACGGAGAAGAACCTGGAGTGCTACCTGCCTTTGGACGAGGGCATCGGCAGCCTGAAGGAAGCCTTCGACATCTCGAAGACTGGCGGTGTGGCCAACGAGCGCCACGCCACATT
Organism: Prevotella sp.; assembly: GCA_024690505.1. Lineage (GTDB taxonomy): Bacteria > Bacteroidota > Bacteroidia > Bacteroidales > Bacteroidaceae > Prevotella. The sequence goes on along the minus strand of JAILPA010000162.1, from coordinate 2,624 downwards.
CGAGGGCGATGCCACCATCTGGACCGACGTGCCTGAACAGGATGCCTTCAGCCTCTATGCCAAGAGCGACGAGGATGGCAACTACGTGCTGCGTGGAGTACCCTTCACGGGCAGCGGCACCAACTACAACGTAATTCCCTCGAAGGGCATCCACAAGTTCTCACCCACGAAGCAGAGCCGCTATGTAAGCGCCAGCTCGCTCAACTTCTCTGCCGTAGACTTCGAAGACATCTCGAGCTTCCCCGTCAGCGGAGCAGTCTATTATGAGGGCACTGACATCCCCGTCGACAGTGTACAGTTCTACGTCGACGGTGCCATCTGCGCCAAGGACGGTGTGCCCGTCATGACTGGCGTTGACGGTAAGTACACCATCGACGTGCCCATAGGCGACCACTACATCACCGCCTCGCGCCTGCACCATACCTTCGTCAACGGCGGACGCTATCCTGTGGACAACAACAACACCGGACTGAGGTACACATTCGTGGAGGCGATGGACGGCCAGAACTTCTATGACAACAGTATGACCGTACTGGCCGGACGTGTGGTCGGCGGTGCCCGGGAACGTGACAAGCAGTTGGGATTCGGCCTGAGCAAGAACAACATCGGACAGGCACGTATCACTCTGCAGACCACCGACGAGAAGTATCATGTGAATGTGACGACTACCACGGTAGGAACCAGCACCACCCACAACTATGCCAAAACTACCGTGGCGCTGAACTCGCCCACCGACAAGGTACAGAGCAAGGCATGGCGCAATGCCAACAGCAACGGCGATGCCACCAAGACCCGCCAGATTGTCATCGAGACCGACCCCGCCACCGGCGAGTATGCCGTCCTGCTGCCGCCGCTGCGCTACGAGGTAACGAATGTCGAGTTCGTCAAGACCAACCCCGACGTGCATTTCGACTACTCCGGCACGAAGGACGAGGTGAACGTGATGCAGATAGGCTTTGAGAAGACCGACACACTGGCGACCGACAAGAGCCAGACCTTCACCTACCTGACCCGCTTCGACAAGATCTATACCGCACCCATCGACTTCAAGGTCACCCAGGAAGGATGCCCAGACGGCGCATTCGGTCTCGAGTCAGTCACCTATAACGACGCTGCACTGAATGAACACACCGTAGGCAACCTCTATACGATTGGTGCCAACGGAAACGTTAGCTACCCTTACGGTGCTCCTATCTTCCAGCAGGGCGAACAGTACACCTTCAACATCGAGGCATGCCAGACCTACAAGAACTACGACGGTGGCACGACGAACCCCGTGGTCGACATCGTGCCTATGGACAGCATGGAGGTGACGGCAAGCAACGGCCTGAGCGACGAGCAGTATGTGGCCATCAGGGATGATGTCACCTACAACGGCAAGAGCTACAAGGCCGGTGACCTCGTAGAGATGCAGACCAGCAGCTTCCACCTCGATGCCGAAGGAAAAGCCACTTACGCATGGACGGCCGGATTCCCCGACCTGACATCACCCTTCAACAACAAGGGCTTCAACTTCAACTACAACAGTCAGGATTGGCGCGATAATGCACAGCCGGGCATCATTCTGGGTTGCGTACCCACGGGAGTCAACTTTACGACGGCAGCACCCGACGTGGTAGAGATGATACTGCGCGATCCCCCAGGCACCAACTCATCGGCCACTTGGGAAGCCGGTACTACTGTGACCACCACACATACCGACTACGCTAAGACCGTCACCGACGACAAGTTCGTGGCTCACCTCCAGGCCGGTCTCTGGCAGGAGACCGAGGCTGGCGTAGGCGTGGTAGTCGTGACCCGCATAGAGGCTAAGGCCGATCTCGACACCGGCGTACATATCCAGTCGGAAGAAGGTGATGAGAACACTAAGGTCGACATCATCACTCTCGATCGGGCCATCAGCACCAGTGCAGAGCCTGAGTATGTGGGAGCTCAGGGCGACGTGTTCATCGGACGCGCCAAGAACTACCTCTTCGGAGCAGCACGCACCATCGGTTTCAAGGAAGAGAGTACGGACAACTACGTACTCGACCTCGACATGGGCATCACCCGTGGCGTGGAGTATGGCACTTACTTCAACTACGCACAGAACTACATAGAGAATACGCTGCTGCCTAACTTGGAGGGCCTGCGCGACGGATTGCTCATCTATCATGAGAACCCCCAGAGCGTGGCACCAGTGCCGGGCAAGATTATCTTCGTCACCAACCTCAAGCCCGGCGACTACGGCTACGGCTCGTCGAACGACGATGAGAAGGTGTGGGGCAAGCGCGCTGCCCGATACGATGCCCAGACCGGACCGAGCTACACCATGATCATCCCGAGAGATGCCCAGGGCAACGCCACGGTCGAAGGCGTGGACTCCATCAAGCTCTATAATAACAACATCAAGGGCTGGCACACTACCCTTGCCGCCAATGAAGAGGCCAAGGTGAGAGCCAAGAGCAACCGTAACACCTATCTGGACCAGAATATCTCATTCGACTCCGGTAGCATCATCACCCAGAGCATGACACAGACATACGCCGAGGGCACTACCACGACCGAGGAATTCACGACTACTGCTATCCTCAACGCCTCCGTAGGTGCGCTCTTCTGTGAGACAGGCTTGATAGTGAACACCG
>JAILPA010000081.1 GCA_024690505.1 Prevotella sp. | reverse complement strand
CCTTGCCATGACCCGACGTCTACTTTGGTTTCCTGTCCTCATAGCTGTCATCATAGGTCTGCTGATAGCCAACGTGTTGCTGGGAACGGTAAAGATTCCTGCGGCCGAAATCGTCGACAACCTGCTGGGGCAAAAGGCCGACGGGCCTATGGGCATCGTTCACTACAACATCGTGTGGAAGTCGCGACTGCCACAGGCATTGGCCGCGCTGGTGGCCGGCGCAGGCTTGGCTGTCAGCGGCCTGCAGATGCAGACCGTGTTTCGCAACCCGCTGGCAGGCCCCTCGGTGCTCGGCATCTCGAACGGCGCCTCGCTCGGTGTGGCCTTCGTCATCCTGTTCAGCGGCGAGCTGGGTGGCGTGGCCCTGAGCCAGATAGGCTTCGTGGGCGATGCGGCCATCAGCGTGGCCGCCATCGTGGGAGCCCTAGCCGTAATGGGGCTCATAGGCTGGCTCTCCACGCGGGTGCAGAGCTCGGTGACGCTGCTCATCATTGGCGTGATGATAGGATATCTGGCCACAGCCATCATCGGCGTGCTGAAGTTCTTCTCCACCGACGAAGACGTGAAGGCATTCATCCTCTGGGGTTTAGGGTCGTTCGCCGACATCAGGCAACAGCAGCTCTGGGTGTTCTGCATCAGCATGGCCGTTCTGCTACCACTATCGATGTTGCTGGTGAAGCAGATGAACCTGATGCTCCTGGGCGACAGCTACGCCCGCAACCTGGGACAGAACGTCAGGCGGGCCCGTCTGCTGGTCATCCTCTCATCGGGCACACTGGTGGCCATCGTCACGGCCTTCTGCGGCCCCATCATGTTCATCGGCCTGGCTGTGCCACACCTCACGCGCTCCCTGCTACGCACCAGCGACCACCGTCTGCTCATGCCCGCCACCATGCTCATGGGAGCCGTGCTGGCGCTGTTCTGCAATCTGGTGGCCCGTCTGCCGGGCTTCGAGGGCGCCCTGCCCATCAATTCGGTCACCGCGCTGGTGGGTGCGCCCGTGGTGGCCAGCGTGCTCTTCAAACGCCACAAGGGCTGACGACAGCTGCGCCTTGGAGCATCATCGGCGGCCTTTCATTCCACGCACCGCGTCTTCCAGTCCTCAGAACAAACATTTTCCATTTATTATTCGTCTATCTCGCAGATTATTCGTAACTTTGCACCATCTTATAACCAACATCAACAAAGACCATTATGAAGAAAAGCCTACTACTCCTCGCCCTGACGATGACGTGCCTGTTGACACGGGCCGGTGGTCTGATGACCAACACCAACTATCACATTGCCTTCGACCGCATGTTCGCACGCGGCGCTACTACCGAAATCGATGCCGTCTTCTCAAACCCCGCAGGACTTGCCTGGGGCCACGAGGGACTACAGCTCTCGCTGAACTTCCAAAAACCCTGGCAGAACCGCGACATCGAGACCAGCATCCCCAGCTTCCTGGCTGTGCCCAACGTTAGCCCAGGATACGACTTCCACGAGAAATACAACGGCAAGGCGTCGGCCCCCATCGTGCCCGCCATCTTCGCTTCGTACAGGCAAGACCGCTGGACTGCCTCGGCCATGATCGGCATCGTGGGAAGCGGCGGATTCGTGAAGTACGACGAGGGCATACCCATGTTCAACGTACCCCTGACGGCACTCATGGCCCAGAACGGGCTGGCCCCCGGCCAGTACACGCTCAGCTCGCAGATGAAGGGCAAACAGTATATCTATGGCTTCCAGGGCAACTTCACCTACCGCCTGACCGACTTCCTGTCGGCTGCCGTGGGCCTGCGTGCCAACTACTACGACGGCTACAACCGCGGATTCGTGAAGGCCGACATGGGGCCGACGAACCTGGTCGACATGCAGCTGGACTGTATTCAGCGGGGCTGGGGCTTCACACCCATCGTCAGCGTTGACTTCCACCAAGGACCCCTCACCGTGGCCGCACGCTATGAGTTCCGTACGAAGGTGAGCACCGAGAACGACACAAAGCAGCTGTCTGCCATCATTGCCGGCAAGACACCGGCCGAGACCGCTGCCATCCTGGGCCCGAAGATGGCGGCCTATCAGGACGGTGCCAAGGTGCGCTACGACATGCCCTCGCTGCTCACCGTGGCTGCACAATACGAGATCACCCCACAGCTGCGGGCCGCTGCCGAGTACCATTACTTCGACGATAAAAGCGCCCGCATGGCCGGCAACCGCCAGGAACTGCTGGAACACGGCACCCACGAGGTGCTGCTGGGTGTGGAATACGACATCGACGACCGCTTCACCGTGAGCTGCGGCGGACAGCGCACCGACTACGGCCTGAGCGACGGATACCAGCAGCACACATCGTTCGCCTGCGACAGCTACAGCATAGGACTGGGCGGCGCCGTGAACCTGACCGACAAGATTCGCCTGAACGTCAGCTACTTCTGCTCGCTCTACAACGACTACGAGGTGAAGAGCGCTGGCTATCAGGGCACACCCTATCCCGGCTCGGACACCTACAGCCGCACGAACCACGTCATAGGTATCGGACTGGACTACAAGTTCTGACTTGACTGACACAGTATAAACCCTATTAAAAACCTAAAAAAGCATGAAGAAAATCCATTTGGCAATGGCCTGCCTGGTTGGACTGGCCATGATGACCTCCTGCGGAGGCAAGAAAGACGCCGACAAAGATGCCGGCAAAGAAAAAACCGAGGCAACTGAGAATCAGGATGCCGAAAACGACGAAGACACCGATGAGGCCAATCAGAAAGGCACCCTGGATACCGGATTCGAGGTGGACGATGACCCCGCCAACGCCATTTGGGTCATAGCCGACTCGCTATATCCCGACTTCAAAGCCGCACCCACCGACATCTTCTTCGACAACTGCGAGGCTGAGACCGTAGGAGAATTCCCCTCAAAGTGGGATATCAACGAAGGAAGTGCCGAGGTGATGGAGATGGGCGGCCGGAATATTATCAACATGAAGGCCGGAAATACCGAACTAAGACCGATGGTGAACGGCAGCACAGAGGGCTATCTGCCCAACAGCTACACCTTCGAGTTTGAATACTACTGCAATGCCGAAGGAGCAGCCGATGCATTCTACACCATCCAGTTCTGGGGCAATGAGGAAGAGGGCATGCTGGGCGAAATCAACCTCTTCACCAGAAGCAGCGTAGAATGGTGGCTGAAGAAGGAAAACGACGACCAGATCTCAGGCGACTTCAGCGATTTGCGCAGCATAGAGCATGAAGGATGCTGGAACCACTTTGCCATTTCGTTCGACAAGGGCAACCTGAAAGTCTTCGTCAACGGTAAGCGCGTGGGCAACATGCCCAACATCAAGGGCGCAGACCACATCGCCCTCAGAGGCAGTAGTGCCGATGACGGATACCGCTACTACTTCACCAACGTGCGCCTGAAGAAGTAAGCCGACGACAGCACTCACGCATAGGAGTGAGTCATCGGAAAGCAAGTACTAACAACGTGAGCCCCGGAAGCCATCAGCCTGGTTTCCAGGGCTCACGTCAATATCAGCAATTCCTACCCTCCGTTCCTCGTTTCATATCCTCCGAAAGGCGAAGCGGAGCAGCCCAAAAGCAGCAGCACGACCTGTTACGGCCCGCGAAACGCCGTGGAACGGACCGTAGCACGGCATGTTACGATTTTAACGGTTAACGATGGTCGCCGCCAACCGGCAACAGCAGCCAGCATGACAGGGCCTGTCGACTGAAGGGCACAAGTCGCAGTCACGTTTCACCGGTAAAAGCACAAAAAGGCGGCCTTAAGGGCCGAAAAATCTTAAAAACAACTTAAAAACCAACAAATAATGATATATTTTATTTAATAAAAGAGGTAAAAATGCCCTTTTTCGGATATTTGTGCGTAACTTTGCACCCAAATTGCTTATAAAAGACGAATGAAACATCTATTCAGAACGTTCTGCGTGCTGTTGGCGGGAGTCACCACCTTTGCCTCGTGCCTGAAATCGAACGACGAGGAAGTGGAAACGACGGGCGACATGTCCATACTCAAGTTCTCCCTCACTGCCGTGAACCGCTACACACAGACCATATCAAGCCGCACAGGCAACGACACCATCATAAAAACGTCGCTGACAACGTCGAACTATCCCATGACCATCGACCCCTACGGCTGCCGCATATATAACCAGAAGCCCCTGCCCAAGGGTAGCGACCTGCGCCATGTGCTGTGCAGCGTCACTGCCAAGAGCAGCGCTGGCATAGTGATTAAGTCGATGACGAGCGACAGCCTGTTCTGGTTCTCGACCAAAGACAGCATCGACTTCTCCCAGCCACGAATCTTCCGAGTCTACGCCACCAATGGCGACGGCTACCGCGACTATACCGTGACGCTGGAATCCAGCGAGACGGAGGGAGTGGACTTTGAGTGGAGGCTTAACGGACATACCAACGAGGCCGACGGCTGGACCGAGAAAGTGCTACTGCCCTGGGGCGACAGCGTGATGCTGGCCGACCGCGGCACCGTGGTGAAGGACGGCATGGCCTGGCGCGTGAATGCTATGGGGCTGCCTGAGTGTTCACTCGACGGAACCAACTGGCAACCGCAAGACAATGTCACCACCACGATGACAAACATGCTGGCCGCAGGCACCAAGGAACTCTTCGCAAGGGCTACCGATGGACGCATCATGCGCTCCACCGACGACGGACTGACCTGGGCAACCGATACTACGGACACCGACACAGCATGGCTGCCCACAGAAAATACCGCCAGCGTGACATGGCCCTATACACCGGCCGACGACACCGACTACATACTGCTCGTAGGCAACGGCCCACAGCAGGGCATGACCCTCTGGCGGAAGATAAGCTACTATACCGATGCCACACATCCGGGCCAGTGGGTCTACATGCCTGTCGACGGCGACAACATCTACCCCATGCCCCAGCTGTCGAACCTCTCGCTGGCCCGCTACGAGGGAATCCTGCTCGCCATGGGCAACACGGAGGTCATATATCAATCGCGCGACCAGGGCATCACATGGCGCACCTCCACCGACTACGCTCTGCCTTCAAACGTGGGCGGAACGGCAGCAGCCATGACGACCGACAGCAAGGATCGCCTCTGGCTCGTGACGAACACTGGCGAGGTGTGGCTGGGAACAAAGTGGTAACGCACGTACCTATTATTATATAATACCGTCCAAGAAGTCAAACAGAACGTGAAACAAACCCTGCTCGCATTGCTTTGCCTGCTGCTCGCAACCATGGGAGCCAGCGCACAGGACGAACCCGAATACCGGCTGGAGGTCGGCGGAGGGCTGGCCCTGACGGCATACGAGGGCGACTTCAACGGCAACCTGCTACGAGGCAACCAGCCCATGATAGCAGCAGTGGCGAAATACAAGATGAACCCCCGCATGGCATGGGCCGCCACGCTGGGAGTGGGAAAGCTGAAAGGCTCGTCGAAGAACACCGACACGTGGTATCCACAGCTGGCCGAAAACCCAGTGGAGTTCAGCACGCCTCTTACCACCTTCGACCTGCGCTACGAGTACAACTTCTGGCCCTTCGGCACGGGACAGGAGTATCACGGCGCACGGCCCTTCACGCCATTCTTCGCACTGGGTGCAGGACTGGCCTTCACGGGGAAGCCCAAGCTGACCTACGCCACAGCACAAGCCCCTGTCGACCCACTGCCCGACGCCAAGTCGACCGTGGCATTCCAGTTGCCATTCGGACTGGGCGTGAAGTACAAGCTGAAGCAAAGGCTCAACATCACTGCCGAGTGGATGATGCACTTCACCGGCAGCGACCGCCTCGACGGCGTGGAAGACCCATACGGCATCAAGAGCAGCGGCATGTTCAAGAACACCGACTGCTACAGCACCCTGCAGATATCACTCACCTATGACCTGTGGGCCAAATGCAAAACCTGCATGAACGACAACGACTAACGCCACAACACAAACGAAATTACACGAATACCCACAATACCTATGACAACGGAAATAGACATGACACGACTGCCACAGCACATTGCCATCATCATGGACGGCAACGGACGCTGGGCCACCGAGCGCGGATGGGACCGTACCCTGGGCCACAAAGCCGGCATCGACACCGTGAAGAAGATCACATCGGAGTGCGCCCGACTGGGCATCAAGTACCTCACGCTATACACTTTCTCCACCGAGAACTGGAACCGTCCGGCCTACGAGATTGAAGCGCTGATGAATCTGGTGCTCAACTTCATAGAGATGGAGCTGTTCACCGACAACAACGTGCGCTTCCGCATGGTGGGCGACTTCAAGCGTCTGCCCGAAAGCGTGCAGAAGAAAATACAGTACATGGAAGACCTCACCGAGAAGAACGACGGTCTCACCATGGTCGTGGCCATGAGCTACAGCAGCCGCTGGGAACTCACACGCGCTGCCAGAAAGATAGCACGCGACGTGAAGGAAGGCCGCCTCAGCGTTGACGACATCAACGAAGAGACCATCAACAGCCACCTCGTCACCGAGTTCATGCCCGACCCCGAGCTGCTCATCCGTACCGGCGGCGAACTGCGCATCAGCAACTACCTGCTCTGGCAGATTGCCTACAGCGAACTGTACTTCTGCGACACCTACTGGCCTGACTTCGACGAAGAGAGCCTGCATCAGGCCATTGCCAGCTACCAGAGCCGCCAGCGCCGTTTCGGCAAGACCGAGGCACAAGTGGAAGAAATGAAGAACGAAGAATGATGAACGAACTATTTGCTACGGCAAGAAACATATCAGCAGCTACGACCATGAAGTACGTACTGAGCCACAGAAGAACGGCTGTGATGCGCCTGATGGTGTGCGCAGCAGTCTTCATGCTTCATGCGTCGCTCTTCATGTCCACCGCTACGGCCCAGGTCGACATCTCCTACGCCGGCACGCCCCGCCAGTGCGAGATTGGAGGCATCACCGTGAAAGGCGTCAGCGACTACGAGGACTACGTGCTCATCAACCTGTCGGGTCTCAGCGTAGGACAGCAAATCGACGTTCCCGGCAGCGAAATCACCGAGGCTGTGAAACGCTACTGGAAGCACGGACTCTTCTCGAGGGTGAGCATCAGTGCCGACAGCATTGTGGGCTCGAAGGTCTACCTCTGTATCAACCTGGCCCTGGCACCCCGCATCACCGCCGTCAACTACACCGGCGTGAAGAAGAGCGAACGCGAAGACCTGGAGTCAAAGCTGGGAATGGCCAAGGGAATGAGCCTGACACGAAACCTCATGGACCGCGCCAAGATTCTGGCAAAGAAGTATTTCGACGACAAGGGCTATAAGAACGCCGAGATAGAAATCTCCCAGCGCGACGACGTGACAGGCAAGAACCAGGTCATACTCGACGTCAACATTGACAAGAAGGACAAGATGAAGGTGCGCTCCATCGTGTTCGACGGCAACCAGCAGCTCACCGACAGCCGCATCAAGGGCCGCCTCTTCACGAAAGGCGCCTTCGGAAAGATACACGAGGCAGGAAAGTTCTCCAACTTTCTCAAGGCCAAGAAGTTCACCCCCGAGCGCTACGATGAGGCCAAGAAGGCACTCATCGAGAAATACAACGAACTGGGCTTCCGCGATGCCACCATCATTGAGGACTCCGTGTGGAACGTCGACGACAAGCACGTGAGCGTCTACGTGAAGATTGACGAAGGCGACAAATACTACCTCCGCAACGTCACCTGGGTGGGCAACACCGTCGTCCCCACCGAAGGCCTCGACCGCACCCTCGGCATGAAGAAGGGCGACGTGTACAACCAGAAACTGATGAACAAGCGACTGGTTGAGGACGACGACGCCGTGCACAACTACTACTATAACAATGGCTACGTCTTCTCGCAGGTTGAGCCTACCGAAGTAAACATCGTTGGCGACAGCATCGACCTGGAGGTACGTATCCAGGAAGGCCCGCAGGCACACCTGAACCACGTGCGCATCTACGGCAACGACCGCCTCTACGAGGAGGTGGTGCGCCGCGAGCTTCGCACAAAGCCCGGCGACCTGTTCAACAAGGATGCCCTGATGCGCTCTTACCGCGAGATTGCCAGCATGGGCTACTTCGATGCCGAGGCCATCAACCCCGACGTGAAGCCCAACTACGAAGACGGCACGGTGGACATCAACTGGCGCCTCGAGCAGAAGTCGAACGACCAGCTTGAGCTGTCGCTCGGCTGGGGACAGACAGGCGTCATCCTGCGTGCCGGCATCAAGTTCAACAACTTCTCGCTGCGCAACCTCCTGGGCAAGAACAAGCTTCACCGCGGATTCCTGCCTGCCGGCGACGGCGAGCAGATAGGCCTCAGTGCCCAGACCAACGGCCGCTACTACACCAGCTACAGCGCCAACTACAGCACCGGCTGGTTTGGCGGCAAGCGTCCCAACGCCTTCAACATAGGTGCCTACTACTCGAAGCAGAGCGACGTGTCGAGCAACTACTACAACTCGGCCTACATGAGCTCGCTGCAGTATATGTACGGCGGCTACGGCTATTACGGCTCAAGCTACTACAACAACTACGAGTCGTTCCTCGACGACGACAAGTACGTGAAGCTGCTGGGGCTCAGCGTGGGCTGGGGCAAGCGTCTGCGCTGGCCCGACGACTACTTCCAGTTCTCGGCCACCCTGGCCTACCAGCGCTACATGCTGAAGGAATGGCAGTACTTCCTCATCTCCAACGGAAACTGCAACAACCTGAACCTCTCGCTGGCCCTCACCCGCACGTCGACCGACAATCCCCTGTTCCCCCGCTTCGGCTCAGAGTTCGCGCTGTCGGTCAGCCTCACCCCGCCCTGGTCGCTCTTCGACAACAAGGACTACGCCAACCTGGCCACCATGCAGACCTACAACACCGACTACGAGCGATTCCAGTCCGAGCAGCGCGAGAAGTACCGCTGGGTGGAGTACCACAAGTGGAAGTTCAAGAGCCGCACCTTCACCGCCCTATCCAACGCCACGAAGTGCTTCGTGCTGATGACCCGCGTCGAGATGGGTGTGCTGGGCTCGTACAACAAGAACAAGAAGTCGCCCTTCGAGACATTCTATGTGGGTGGCGACGGCATGAGTGGCTACTCCACGAGCTATGCCGAAGAGACCATCGGTCTGCGCGGCTACGACAACGGCTCCATCTCGCTCTCGGCCAACGCCCTCAGCGGCTCGCGCACACCAGGGCGCTACAGCAGCTACGACGCCTACGCCTACGACCGCTTCACCCTGGAGCTGCGCTATCCCTTCATGCTGGGCAACACCACCATCTACGGACTGACATTCCTTGAGGGAGGTAACGCCTGGGCCAACCTGAAAGACTTCAACCCGTTCGACATGAAACGCTCGGCCGGCATCGGCGTCCGCATCTTCCTGCCCATGGTGGGTCTGATGGGTATCGACTGGGCCTACGGCTTCGACAAGGTGTACCAGAATGGTTGGAAGAAAGGCGGCGGACAGTTCCACTTCATCCTGGGACAGGAGTTCTAATGCAGTTTGCCATATCAGCATCAGGAACACCATCCTTCGGCTCCGGCAAGACGGATTTAATGAACAGTATGAGTTAGTAAGCGTTAAGAAATACAAACACCGTGCAACCTCTGTGGCGTTAGTGCGTCAAAGTGACGTTACACGTTAAAGAAAGAAGACTATGAAGAAATTGATTATTTTTGCAATCTTTGTCCTTTGTGGCATGGCTTCTGCCTCTGCACAGAAGTTCGCGCTAGTCGACATGGACTATGTGTTCAAGAACATCCCTGCCTACGAACGTGCCAACGAGCAGTTGTCGCAAGTGTCGAAGAAGTGGCAGGCCGAGGTTGATGCCCTCACCACCGAGGCTCAGACTATGTACAAGAACTACCAGAACGAGGTGGTGTTCCTCTCTGCCGAGCAGAAGAAGGCCCGTCAGGATGCCATCATGGAAAAGGAGAAGCAGGCCTCTGAGCTGAAGCGCAAGTACTTTGGGCCGGAAGGCGAGCTGTTCAAGAAGCGCAACGCCCTGATGTCGCCCATACAGGACGAGGTTTACAATGCCATCAAGGACGTGGCCGACCTGCGCGGCTATCAGTTGGTGCTCGACCGTGCCAGCGATACCGGCATCATCTTCGGTTCGCCCAAGATCGACATCAGCGACGAGGTGCTGCGCAAGCTGGGATATGCCAATTGAATGCCGTCAGCTCACTTGATGAGAGAACAGAGAATTGAAACATTCAAGAACATACTAATTTAACCATATCACAATGAAAAAATTTATCCTTTGCGCCATTTGCGCATTCTGCGGCCTCACCGCCGCCCAGGCCCAGAAGTTTGGCCACGTGAACACACAGGAAATCGTCCAGGCCATGCCCGAATTCAACACGGCTCGCACCGAGATTGAGAAGCTGACCCAACAATACGAGGCTGACCTGAAGCAGATGCAAGACGAGCTTCAGAAGAAGGCCGAGGCTTTCGAGAAAGAGGAGGCCACCCTGCCCGATAACATCAAGCAGCGCCGCAACCAGGAGCTGAACGACCTCTATCAGCGCATCCAGCAGACCTATCAGGACAACCAGCAAGCCTTGGCCAAGGCTCAGCAGGACAAGATGCAGGCCATTACCACGAAGGTGCTCGACGCCATCAAGGTGGTGGGTCAGGACGGCGGCTACGTCTACATCATGGAAATGGGCGCCGGCATCCCCTACATCAGCACTACCCTCTCGACCGACGTCACCGCTCAGGTGAAGGCCAAACTGGGACTGAAGTAAACCATGAAAGCACTCCTCTGCATACTCTTAACCCTCCTCTCGCTGCCTGTCATGGCGCAAGAGGAGGGTAAACCCACTGCCGAAGCAGCCCAGCCCAAGGTGGGTCTGCAGTTCGGCTATCTCAGCTATAGCAGCGCTTTCAACGCCATGCCCCAGCTCTTCACCGTGCGCCAGCAGATGAAAGAGCTGCGCCAGAAATACGACGAGGAGCTGAAGCGGGCCGAGGACGAGTTCAACCAGAAGTACGAGGCGTTTCTTGAAGGCCGTAAAGACTTCCCCCGCACCATCCTGCTGAAGCGCCAGACGGAGCTGCAGGAGCTGCTCGAGCGCAACATCGCGTTCAAGGAGAGGAGCCTCCACGAGCTCGACTCCATTGAGGCCGCGGCCATGAAGCCCCTTCACGAACAACTCAACAAGGCCATTGCCAGCAGCGCCAAGCTTCACAAAGTGGCCTTTGTGCTCAACACCGATGGCAATGCCTGCCCCTTCATCGACCCCGCCTATGGCATCGACCTGGAGGATGACATCATCATTTCGCTCGCCACGTGGGGCAACGCACAAGTGGATGTTGACGAAGACGGCAATGATGTGGTTATCGACATAAACGGAGAATCGCCCTACGAGGAATGACCGCAGAGAACGCCGGCCCCATCGGCATCTTCGACAGCGGCTATGGCGGGCTGACCATCCTGCATGGCATACGCCAGCTGCTTCCCCAGTACGACTACCTGTACTTGGGCGACAACGCCCGAGCCCCCTACGGGCCACGCTCCTTCGACGTGGTCTACGAGTTTACGCGCCAGGCCGTTCACCATTTGTTTGAACGCGGATGCCAGCTCGTCATCCTGGCCTGCAACACCGCCTCAGCCAAGGCCCTGCGCACCATTCAGCAGCACGACCTGCCGCAATGGGATCCGCAACGCCGCGTGCTCGGCATCATACGCCCCACGGCCGAAGTCATAGGCCAGCTCACTCAGAGCCGCCACGTGGGCATCGTGGCCACCGAGGGCACCATCCTCAGCAACAGCTATACCCTGGAAATCCAGAAACTGCATCCCGGCCTCAGCGTGGTAGGCCAGGCCTGCCCCATGTGGGTGCCGCTGGTGGAGATGGGCGAAGCCACATCGCCAGGTGCCGACTACTTCGTGCGTCAGGGCATCGACCGCCTGCTTCAGCAAGACCCCATGATTGATGCCGTCATACTGGGCTGCACCCACTACCCCCTGTTGCTGCCGAAGATACGCCAGTTCATGCCCTCTCACGTGCGCATCATACCCCAGGGACACTATGTGGCACGCTCGCTGGCCGACTACTTGAGCCGACATCCGGAAATGGAACAACGCTGCTCGGCCCACGGCAACACTAACTACCTCACTACCGAGAACCCCCGAAAGTTCCGCGAACAGGCCCAGCTATTCCTCCAGTCGCCTATAGGACAGGTGGAAAGCATCACACTGACCTGATTATCAGCACTTTTAGCGTCCAAAGAACTTTGAACTGCGAGTCCGAACGGCTTCGGACTCGCAGTTCAAAGCGCCTTCGGACTCCCAGTCCGAAGCCCTCGGACTCACAGTCCGAAGGCCAAAAACTCGCAGTCCGAAGGCTTCGGACTGGAAAAGGCCCTGTAGAAATCGGTGTAAATATTTGGCGGTTACGCAAATAATCACTATCTTTGTGGCAAACTTTCCGTAACGACGAAAGCAGACATGAACAAATTCAATACAGACCCCACCCCCAGCCCCTCCCCTTGAATGGAGGGGAGAGCGGCAGGCTCCAGCGAGTATCCCCTCCCTTCAAGGGAAGGGGCTGGGGGGTGGGGTCTGTAACTTTAGTCATATAGAAGGCTAATATAATAATAGAAGGTACGCGCACGAGCGAACCAAAACTAACCGACAATAAAAAAAGCCAAGACTATGAAGAAATCTACCTTTTTCTACATTCTGATGCCAGCCTTGCTGATGCTGCTTGTCCTCAGCGCCTGCAACAGCAAGAAAGACAGCAAATCGAAGGATGATGACGACGACCGCACCGAGCAGAAGGCCGCCGAGGACGAAGAAGAAGACGTCCGCACCGAGGCCACAGCCCAAGCCGGCGACTACATGGACGAGCAGGCCCCTGTCGACAGTCTGTCGGAGGAAGAACAGCTTGACGAAGAGGAGGCCGAAGAAGCCGAATCCGACTATGACAACGAGGTGTGGCCCTACATTGGCGGCACCTATCCCTTCAGCGACGGCACCACCAACGTCATTGTGGAGACAGTGCCGGGCGATGATACGGCTCTCACCATCAACTTCTTCACAGACGACTCCGATGATGGCGACAAGTACGATGGCGAACACAATGCCGAAGGGCGCATAAGGGCCTATGATGACGACGGCCAACTGGTCTTCGAGGGTTATCTCTATCGCGGCGGCAACCTGCTGAAGGGCACCTACAAAGGGAAGCCAGTGAGATACAATGGCATGGGCGGACTATAACATAAGAAATAATACATGACAAACACCATGAAGAGACTTTTCTTTAGCCTGCTGGCACTGGTTGTGGCAGCTCCGCTCTGGGCCCAGGGCCCGAACGGCAGCGGCAACTACTACCGCCCAGCAAACGGAAAGAGCGGCGCAGAACTGAAAACGGCACTGCACGAAATCATTGGCAGCCCTAACGTGGTGAGCTACAGCGGACTGAAGGCTGCATACATCAAGACCGACACACGGCCCGACGGATTCCTGCGCGACTTCTACTCATGCGTCACGCAGTATGTGCCCGGCAGCGACATGGCCGCCGGACAGTATGAGGGATTCAACTACAACCGCGAGCACAGCGTGTGTCAGAGCTGGTTCAAAAGCGTCAGTCCCATGTACACCGACGTCGTACAGGTGATTCCCACCGACGGCTACTTGAACAGCCGGCGCAACGACAACCCCTTTGGCGAGGTGGTGAGCGACTCGAACCGCGTGAACACGTCGGCACAGGGCTACAGCCGATGGGGAGCACCACGACGGGGGCTCATCTTCCCCGACAGCATAGCAGAGAAGGTGACCACCGTCTTCGAGCCTAACGACGAGGTGAAGGGCGACATAGCACGCATATACTTCTACATGGCCACCTGCTATGAAGACCGCGCCACCACAGCCTTCATCAACGGCAAAGGCGCCTACGTGTTCAATGCCGAGGGCACTGCCTACCAGCCACTGCAGCCCTGGGTGCACGAGATGATGATGCGTTGGAGCGCCATCGACCCCGTGGACAGCATCGAGACGGTACGAAACGACTCGGTGTTCACCGTCCAAGGAAACCGGAACCCCTTCGTCGACTATCCCGGACTGGAGGACTACATCTGGGGGGCTAAGCTCGACTCGGTCTTCGTCTATGGCGATGACAGCGGCGTTGACCCCAACGAAGAGAGTGCCCCGACATCGGGAACCATCATCCTGAACAACGCTTTTTTCGGCGTAGACTGGACCGGACAGCGGCCTAGTGGAGGCGCCATTCAGATGCGCGGCACACAGAATGGCATCACCGTGACCTACGCCAAAGGCGAGAGCGGGCAAAGCATGTACTGCAACGACAAGCAGATACGCTTGTACAAGTACAACGAACTGACCTTCGCTGTCAAGAAGTGCACCATACAAAGGATTGAGTTCAGCGTGGTGAAGAACGACAACGCCAAGGAGTTCATCCCCACCACGGGACAGATGGACGGCTACACCTGGACGGGCGATGACCGGCAGGTGGTGTTCACCGTGACCGACGGCAACGGCAACATCCAGGTGGCCAGTGCCAACGTCACCGTGAGCGAAGACACAGAGGGCATAGAACAACAACACGTCATACCTGCCGAAGCCATCGACGCCCTCGTCGTCTACACCCTCACCGGCATCCGCGTCGATGCCAGCAGCCTGAGGCCCGGCATCTACGTGCGCGGCGGAAGGAAGTTCATCGTGAAATAATCAGAGCAATCGAACGGTTATGAAGAAGATACTCGGTATAGCCCTGTGGCTCGCAGCAGCCACCACCCTCTGGGCTCAAGGCCCCAACAACAGCGGCACGTACTATAGCGCCGCCAACGGGCAAAAAGGAGCAGAGCTGAAGACAGCGCTCTGTCAGGTAATCAACCCACACACACAGCGCAAATACCAGGATTTGTGGACAGACTTTCAGAAGACGGACAAGAAGGCGAACGGCAAGGTATGGGACATGTACTCGAACATGCGCGACTTCACCTTTGGCACCGACCAGGCTGGCACCTATTCCAAGGAAGGCGACGTGTACAACCGCGAGCACTCCTTCCCGAAGAGCTGGTTCAACGATGAATATCCCATGTACACCGACCTGTTTCACCTCTATCCCACCGACGGATGGGTGAACAACCAGCGGGGAAACGACCCGTTTGGCGAAGTGGGGGCGAACTATAAAGGCTCGAACGGCGACTTCTCGAAATGGGGCAACGCACGAAACGGACTGGGCTACAGCGGCAAGGTGTTCGAACCTAACGATGAGTACAAGGGCGACTTCGCCCGCACCTATTTCTACATGGTGACCTGCTACGAGAGCTATAAGTCGAATAGCGGACAGAGCAGACAGATAACCTCGTGGAACTGCCCCATGCTCGACGGGAAGACCTATCCTGGCCTGTCGAGCTGGGCGCTGACGATGCTGATGAAATGGTCGGCCGACGACCCCGTCAGCGAAAAGGAGCTGAACCGCAACACTGCCGTCTACGCCATTCAGAACAACCGCAACCCCTTCATCGACTATCCCGGACTGGAACAGTACATCTGGGGCGACAAGACGGCCGTGGCCTTCAGCTACGACAACTACGGCCAGTCCGACGGCATCGAAAACATCTGGGCAGAGACTGCACAGCCCGCCAGCAATGCCGTCTATACCCTGACAGGAGTACGTGTTGACACGGACTGCCTGGCCCCTGGCATCTACATCCGTGGCGGGAAGAAGTTCCTGGTGAAATGAACGAGGCAACACTGCAATATGTGCGCCAGCATTCCGACGACGACGTCAGGATGCTGGCGCTTCGTGGCTGTAAGGATGCCGACGTAGACCTACCCCTCGCCCTGCAACAGATACAGGGACGGCAGACGGCTCGCCACAAGCTGCCCACCTGGGCCGCCAACGACGGCATCATGTATCCGCCCCACCTGAACATGGAGCAGTGCAGCAGCGAACGGACGGCTCGCTACAAGGCCGACCTGGCAAGAAGGCTGCTTCCGCTGAGACCGACTAATGCGACGGACAAACGGCCGCACACGGACATCCCTCTGCCCACCACCCTCATCGACCTGACCGGAGGCTTTGGCGTGGACTTCGCCATGATGAGCGAGGTCTTCACACAGGCCATCTATGTGGAGCGCAATTCACAGCTTTACGACATTTCGTCGGCAAATCTGCGCATACTGGGCCGGCAGAACGTGGAGACGGCATGTGCCGACGGTGTGGAGTTTCTTAGTCGCTACACGGGCCACGCCAACATGATTTTTCTCGACCCGGCACGGCGCGACGACCACGGCGGCCGCACCTATGGCATTGCCGACTGCACTCCCAACGTGCTTCACATGCGCGACGAACTGCTGGCAAAAGCCGACGTCGTCGTGCTGAAGCTGTCGCCCATGCTCGACTGGGGCAAGGCGGTGAGCGACCTGGGGCCGGAACAGGTGCAGGAGGTGCACATCGTGTCAGTGGGAGGCGAGTGCAAGGAGATGCTCGTAGTGCTCAGTGCCCGCCCTTTAGTCCCCACCCGCCTGGTCTGCGTGAACGATGCTGACATCTTTGAAGTATCGCCGCTCCCGTCACACCCATCAACGTTCACATCATCTGGATTACCTTTCACTGTTTCCGGATCTCCCCTTAAACCAGACGTCTCACCCCTCGCCACAGACGTCTCACCCCTCACTTCTGACGCAACGGTGGCAGGTTCTCAACTCTACCCTCCCTACTCTGAACTGACATCACCACTCTACCTCTACGAGCCCAACGCCTCCATTATGAAGGCGGGCTGCTTTGCCGAGTTGTCACAGTGCTTTGGCGTGGCAGCGCTGGCTCCCAACAGTCACCTCTTCGTTTCCCACGATTTCATCAGCGATTTCCCCGGGCGCAAGTTCCTGCTTTCCACCATCTCGACGATGAACAAGCGCGACCTGAAAGAAGCGCTGCGAGGCATCGCACAGGCTAACATCGCCGTGAGGAACTTCCCCATCTCAGTGGCCGAACTGCGACGCCGCTTGAAACTAAGCGAGGGTGGCAGCACGTATATCTTTGCTACCACCCTCGCCGAGGGGAACAGGGTGCTGCTCATCGGCAGCCGCCTGTAGATGTGTCGTTTTTGAAGTGGCTTACTTCACCGTCTCAGTGATGATGCGCTTCACGATCTTCTTCTGCTTCTCCATGACTTCCTTCTCTACCTGCACCTCTTCGTAGTCGGTGTAGCTTTCCTGGCCCTCACCGTCGATAATGACGCAGCGGTTCTTGTCGTTCTCCTCGAACGGCTGCACGGTGTCACCCTTCGAGTCGATGGTAATCATGTCGGCATTGCAGTTATACTTCTCCACCAGGTCCTTCTTGAAGGTCTCGGCACGCTTCTGGGCGTACATCTTGTTCAGACGGGCGTTACCCGTACCCTTGTCGGCATAGCCCACGACCATGATCTTGGCGTCCTTGTTCTCCTTCATGAACTTTGCCACTTGCTCCAGGATGGCACTCGGAGTCTCGTTCTCGCTGACGCGGATGGCATAGAACACCTCCTTGTGCAGCTTCACGGGGCGCATCTTTGCCACGGGCTTCTTCTCGGTGACCATCTTCTTCACAGGCACGTCTTCCCAAACCTCTTCCTCAATCTCACGCTCGATGGTGCGGGGCTTCTGGGCCTTCTGTCCGAAGCGGAAGTTCAGGCCGAGCATGGCGGTGAACTGCCAGTCGTCGCGGTCATTGGTCTTCGAGTTGAAGCGGTCGCTCAGTGAGTTGGCATTAACTTCAAGCGACAGTCCCAAGGGCTTCGACATGTTGGTCTCCAAGCGCAGTCCGGCACGCAGATTGTGGCTGAAGCGGTTGTCGTCCCACTTCAGGGGCACACGGCGCGGGTCAACGTTGAGATCCTTCAGCTCGTCGTTGTCCCAAGCGTAATTCAGACCCACACCACCCAGCAGGATGACGTTCAGAGAGTGGTTGGTATTCTGGCAGAAAAGGTTCGAGAGATTCAGCATCAAGTCGATGTCGGGTGTGACGTACTTCCACTTGTAATACTGGTCAAGGTCTTTGAATCCGCTCTTCGACTCCCAGGCGTTTACATGCAGACGGGCGCCCACAACGGGAGTAAAGTAATGGCCCAGCGACAGTGCTGCCGTCGGTGTGAGCAGCTTGTCCATGGGGGCGTTGGTCGATGTCAACTGGATGCCGCCTTGTGCCTCAACATACGTGTACGATTTCCACTGATCTTGGGCGTTGACCGCTCCGGCCATCAGCAGCATAGCAGCTGCCGAGAAGAATAGTTTTCTTGTTTGCATAACGTTATTGCTTTATAATTGATCAAGTTCTGTGTGCAAAGATACGCATTTTTCTTCAATTGGCAAGAAAAGTTGCAAAAAATAGTTTAATTATTCCGTATTTTGCAAAAAAAAACTTACCTTTGTGCACTATTTACGCTTAATGGAGAGAAAATGTCAGACGTTACCATCAAACGAGTGACCGACAAGCGCGGTCTGGAATCATTCATTCAGCTGCACTACGACCTGTACCGGGGCAATCCCTACGACGCCCCCAATCTGCATAGCGACGAGGTGCAGACCCTGTCGCCCTTTATCAAGAACCGCAACGCCGCCTTTGAGTTCTGCGACGTGGAGTATTATCTGGCCTACAAGGACGGTCAGGTGGTGGGTCGTGTGGCCGCCATTATCAACCGCCGCTATAACGAGCAGTGGCAGCGGCCTGCCGTACGCTTCGGATGGCTCGACCTCGTTAATGACATTGAGGTGCTGCAGGCCCTGCTGACAGCCGTTGAGGACTATGGGCGTCGGAACGGCATGAAGGAGGTCATAGGCCCGCTAGGGTTCACCGACATGGATCCCGAGGGAATGCTGACCTACGGTTTCGAGGAGCTGGGCACCATGGCCACCGAGTACAACTACCCCTATTACCCCGAGCTGATGGCCCAAATGGAGGGCTATGAGAAGGACAACGACTACGTGGAATACAAACTTTACGTACCGAAGGAAGGAATGCCCGAGAAGTTCATGAAGATCTCTGAGATGGTGATGAAGCGCTATAACCTTCAAATCAAAAAGCTTACAAAGCAGGACATCTTCGGGCCAGCACAGTACGGTCAGAAAGTGTTCGACGTGATTAACAGCACCTTTGGCCACCTCTACGGATACAGCACCATGTCGCAAGCACAGATTGACCAGTACATCCAGATGTACTTCAAAGTGCTCGACCTGAACATGATCACCCTCATTGAAGACCACTCGCTGGAAGACCACCCCGTGGTGGGCGTAGGCATCACTCTGCCGTCGCTGACAAAAGCGCTCCAGAAGTGCCGTAACGGTCGTCTGTGGCCCTTCGGCTGGTGGCATATCCTGCGTGCCCTGAAGTTCCACAAGACCGACGTGGTCGATTGTTTGCTCATCGGTGTGTTGCCTGAATACCGCTCGAAGGGTGCCAATGCCCTGCTCTTCTACGACCTCATCCCCATTTACCAGAAGCACGGCTTCCTGTGGGGCGAGACGCACGTGGAAATGGAGACAAACGGCAAGGTGCAGAGCCAGTGGAGCTATCTGGAACACGAACTGCACAAGCGCCGCCGCTGCTACAAGAAGGCCCTCTAACCCCCGAAGGCGTTTACCTTGGGTGTTGGCGCCGTCGCCTTTGCTGCAACAATGTTGCAGCATAGAGGGACGAGAATCCAGGAAGGGCTGCCGATGCCCGTTGGCGTTAGAGCCGTCACACCCTTGCATCTCTTAGCCAGAGCTCTACGCCCTCATATCTCTTAGCCAGAGCTCTACGCCCTCATATCTCTTAGCCAGAGCTCTACACCCTCATACCTCTTAGCCAGAGCTCTACACCCTCATATCTCTTAGCCAGAGCTCTACACCCTGACGGATACTGTTCAGGCCGAAGAGGCATGGGTCGATGTCGGCCACGGGCATCCACATCAGCTCGGCTGCATCGTCGGCTGCCACGGGATGGTCATCCATGGACACGCCGACCTCGAAAAACATGTCGACGGTATGGATGGTCATACCCGAATAGAGGTAGAGGTTGGGTATGGAGAACAGATAGCGCATGACATCGACACTCAGGCCTGTCTCTTCCAGTATCTCACGTGCCATGCCCTGCTCCACCGTCTCGTCCATGTCGACAAATCCGCCGGGCAGGTCGAGCGTGCCCAGTGCCGGTTCCTTCGCCCTGCGGGCCACTAGGAGGCATCCGTCAGGACGCAGTATGAAGGCCGCCGTTGCCGATGACGGGTTGGCATAATAGGTGAAGCCGCAATCGGCGCAGTGTTTGCTCTTCACATTGTTCTCGGCGAAGTGGCTGCTGCCACAGGCAGGACAGTAGCGGAATTTGTCTAACGGGTGCATGGCATGCATGTTTTTTTGTGAATCTCTATTGGCCTCAACAGACCTTTACGTCGGCAAAGATACTGCTTTTCCCGCTAACAGCCAAAGTTTTGGGGCGTTTTGTGTACCGTTGGCAAATAGATTTATTGCGGTCAAAGAACGCTAAAAAAACGTAAAAGAGTGGGCTATTATAAAACTTTGGACTACCTTTGCAGTCAAAAAGAGTAAATACACGAACTAAATAACGTTTATCTGACCGTGAGCTTAACAGGAATAGCCAGGAAGTTCTTTGCCCACCGGTGGCGCGAACTAGAGAAACAATACACACAGGCCGAAGCCATGCAGCGCAACGTGCTGGCCCGCCTGGTGAACCGTGCGAAAGACACTGAATTCGGGCGCTATCACCGTTTTGGCGACATGAAGAGCTACGAGGACTTCGTGAACAGCATTCCGCTGAACGACTACGAGTCGCTGAAAGCCAGCATCGACCGTATGCGCCATGGCGAGAGCGACCTTCTGTGGCCGGGCTGCGTGAAATGGTACGCCAAGTCGAGCGGCACCACGAACGACAAGTCGAAGTTCATACCCGTGTCGAAAGAGGGGCTGAAACAGCTACACTACAAAGGCGGGGCCGATGTGGTTGCCTTCTACTTGAGAAATAACCCCCAGAGCCGCATGTTCGACGGCAGGGGCCTCATACTTGGCGGCAGCCACCAGCCCAACTACAACCTGCCAGGCTCGCTCGTTGGTGACCTCAGCGCCATACTTATCGAGAACATCAATCCCGTGGTAAACATGGTGCGCGTGCCGAAGAAGGCAACGGCACTGCTCAGCGACTTCGAGGTGAAGCGCGACCGCATAGCACGCGAAGCCATGACGAAGAACGTCACCAACCTCTCGGGCGTACCCTCGTGGATGCTCTCAGTGCTGAACCGCGTGATGGAACTCAGCGGAAAGACACATCTGGAAGAGGTGTGGCCTAACCTCGAGGTATTCTTCCACGGAGGCGTCGCCTTCACGCCCTACCGTCAGCAGTACGAACAGCTCATCACCAGTCCGAAAATGCACTACATGGAGACCTACAACGCCAGTGAAGGCTTCTTCGGCATACAGGACGACCCTGCCGACAAAGCCATGCTCCTCATGGCCGACTACGACTGCTTCTACGAGTTCATACCACTTGACCAGGCCAACGCCCTGTCACCAGACATGGGGGCAGCAGGAACCGGAGCCAGCACCGCCGTACCACTCTGGGGCGTCGAGCCGGGCAAGAATTATGCCATGGTCATCACCACATCGTGCGGACTGTGGCGCTACATGATCGGCGACACCATCAAGTTCACATCGGTCAACCCCTACAAATTCATCATCAGCGGACGCACGAAGAGCTTCATCAACGCCTTTGGCGAGGAGCTCATCGTCGACAATGCCGAGCAGGGACTGGCCCACGCCTGCCAGCAGACAGGCGCTCAGGTGCTGGAATACACCGCCGCACCCGTGTTCATGGATGCCAACGCGAAGTGCCGCCACCAGTGGCTCATAGAGTTTGCCGTGCCGCCGCGCGACATGCAGCAGTTCGCCGACCTGCTCGACCACAAACTGCAAGAAATCAACAGCGACTACGAAGCCAAGCGCTACAAGGACATCACCCTGCAGCACCTGGAGCTCATACCTGCCCGCCAAGGGCTCTTCAACGACTGGCTGAAGTCAAAGGGCAAGCTGGGCGGACAGCACAAAGTGCCACGCCTCAGCAACAGCCGCGACCACATAGACGAGCTGCTGGCCATGAACGGAGAGTCGAGGAATGAGGAATAAGGATTAAGAAATGAGGAGTGTTTCCAATATGAAGGTCTTGAACAGGACATACACGAACCCATCAAGGGGTAAGGGCGTGCTGCCGACGGCATTCCTCATCGCCTTCACGTCCATCCTCATGCTCACGGGCTGCGCCCGCATGGGCAATCCCGACGGCGGCTGGTACGACGACACGCCCCCGTACGTCGTCAACGCATCGCCAACCGATGGAGGCATCAACGTGGCGGAGAAAAAAATATTCATCAACTTCAACGAATTCATCAAGCTGGAGAACGCCCAGGAGAAGGTTATCGTATCGCCGCCACAGATAGAGCAGGCCGACATCAAGACCCAGGGCAAGCGCATCGTGGTGGAGCTGAAAGACTCGCTGAAGCCAAACACCACCTACACCGTGGACTTCAGCGATGCCATCACCGACAACAGCGAGGGCAACCCCATGGGACAGTACACCTACTCGTTCTCCACGGGTGACCATATCGACACCCTCGAGGTAAGCGGATACTGCCTCAACGCCGAGGATCTGGAGCCCCTGAAGGGACTGCTCGTAGGACTTCACCCCGCCAATGCCCACGACTCCGCGTTCCGCTCGCAGCCCATGATGCGCGTCTCGCGCACCAACGGCAGCGGACGCTTCGCCATCAAAGGCGTGGCACCAGGCAGCTACCGCGTCTACGCCCTGAAGGATGCCGACGGCGACTACCTCTTCAGTCAGAAGAGCGAGCTCGTCGCATTTATGCACGACAGCATCGTGCCCTCATGGCGACCCGACACCAGGCAGGACACTATCTGGCTCGACTCCCTCCACATCGCAAACATCCAGCGCGTGCCCTATACCCGCTTCCTGCCCGATGACCTGGCACTGCTGTGCTTCCAGGAGCCCCTGACCGACCGCTTCCTGCTGAAGACTGAGCGCCCCGAACCCCACAAGCTGGGCATCTGTTTCACCTATGGCGATGACTCGCTACCACAGATGAAGGGCCTCAACTTCGATGCCGACAACGCCTTCATAGTGGAGGCATCGGAACGCCGCGACTCGCTGGTCTACTGGCTGCGCGACTCCACCCTCATCAACACCGACACACTGATAGTGGAGATGACCACCCACATCACCGACACCCTGGGACAGCTCAGCCTGAAGACCGACACCTTGACGTTCACGCCCAAGGTGAGTTACGAGAAACGGCTGAAGGAGCAACAGAAGGAACTGGAGAAATGGCAGAAGGAGCAGGACAAGAAGAAGAAAAAGGGCGAGCGCTACGACAGCATCATGCCCGTGAAAGCACTGACGCTTCAGCTCTCCAGCCGCGGACAGATTGACCCCACCGAGCGCATTCTCTTCGAGACACCCGAACCGCTGGACGTCTGCGACACAGCGAAGATACACCTCAGCGTCAAAGTCGACTCTCTGTGGAACCCCATGCCCCACGACTTCCGACAGCTGACGACCCGCACCTACGCGCTGACGGCCGACTGGCAGCTGGGCACGGAGTATAGCCTCGTCATCGACTCAGCGGCCTTCAAGACCATCTATGGCGTGACATCAGGCGCCATGAAGCAGGGTCTGAAAGTGCGTTCCGAGGATGATTACTGCACACTATTCGTCGACATCAGCGGCCTGCCGGCCGACATGACCAACGACGACTCGCTGGTGGTGCAACTGCTCGACAAAGCCGACAAGGTGGTGCGCCAAACCGTGAGGGGCAAGGACGGGACGGCAGAGTTCTTCTACCTCAAACCCGGCTCCTATTACATGCGAGCCTATGCCGACACCAACGGCAACGGACAATGGGACACCGGACTCTACGACGAGGGGCGCCAGGCGGAGCCCGTCTACTACTACAACGAGGAGCTGGACTGCAAGGCCAAATGGGATCTGAACCGCCGATGGAACCTCAGCGCCACGCCACGCCACAAGCAGAAGCCGCTGGCCATCACCAAGCAGAAGCCCGACAAACAGAAGCAACTGAAAGACCGCAACGCCGAGCGTGCCAAGAAACTGGGCAAGCCGTACGTGCGCGATGCGGGGCCAAAATAACACACATTCGTTTCAACATAACTAATACAGTAAAGCTATGAAGATGACAATTGCAAAAAACACGAAGCAATGGATGAAGATAGTCTTGGCACTGCTGCTCATGCAGGTAACAATGGCAACGACGCCAGCAACGGCCCAGAGCCAGTGCGGCATAGAGAACAAGGCGTTCCGTGCTGGAGAGTTCCTCACCTATGACCTCTACTACAACTGGCAGTTCGTGTGGGTGAAGGTGGGAGCCGCATCCATGAAGACCACCATGTCGACCTATGCAGGATACCCCGTCTACAGCACCAGCCTCATTACCAAGGGCAACGACAAGCTGGACGGCGTATTCGTGATGCGCGACACGCTGACCTCATACTATAGCATTGCCGACCTCTCCCCCATCTACTACCGCAAGGGGGCACTCGAAGGGAAGCGCTACTACGTCGACGAACTGTGGTACTCCTATCCCAACGGCCACAGCAAGGTGAAGATGCACCGCATCAACAAGCACGGCGAGCACTCATGGCAGGACATGACCTACGACGAATGCATCTACGACATGATGAGCATCTTCCTGCGGGCACGCAACTTCGATGCCTCGAAGCTGAAGAAGAACGACATCATACCCATGCCCATCACCGACGCCAAACACCGCATCGACTCGTGGCTGGTGTACCGCGGCAAAGAGTCGTTCAAAGTGGACGATACGGGCGAGAAGTTCCGCTGCCTGGTGTTCTCGTTCATAGAGCGTGAGGACGGCAAGGAGACGGAGCTCATCAAGTTCTTCGTCACCGACGATGAGAACCACATGCCCGTGCGCCTCGACATGAACCTCTCGTTCGGCTCGGCCAAGGCTTATCTACGCTCGTATCAGGGACTGAAAAACCCCCTCTCGTCGAAACAATAGAAACGGATCTGTTGCTTTCCGCCAGACATCGCAACAGCTTGATTGGGGCGAGCGGAATGTCAGGAAAATTCTAATTTGCGAAAATTGCCGTGCAACGGGACTTTTGGAAAAGCACCGCTTTGAGGGTGGAAAAGGACAACTTTGAGCGTGAAAAAGCGGTACTTTTCCACCCTCAATGCTGTCCTTTCCTTTTTGAAGAAATATCGATGTAAAGAAAAACTGCCGTCCGGCTCAGCCTTGCTTGGTTCATTATCCAGCCAAGCCCCAACATCGCCAGAACAGACGAGAGCCCCCTGATGAAGGATAAAAGTTGAAAACGGAAACCGTTTTAGCGGACAGCAATAAACAGCTGTCTACTCGTTGTATTCTTCACCGTCGGCATTATCATAGTATTCTTCGGTGTCGTCGGCGTCATCGTAGTAGTAGTCAGCATCGTCGCCAGCATCAGCATCGTCGTCTTTAACGGCAGCCCTGGCAGCTTCCTCGGCCTTATTCAGTTCATCCTTGTACTTATCGGCTACCTTCATTATAGCAGCGAAAGCCTTCATCTTAGCGCTCTCGTTCAGTTTGTCAAAAGCGTCGTCCAGCTTCACCTTGTTGAACTCTTCCATAGCTTCCTTGCTGGGCTCTGACTTATAGAAATCAATCTCGAGCTTGGCAGCATCTTCCATGACGCTCTCCCACTTCTCGGCATCCCAGTCGTTACCGTTCTTCTCAATGTCAGCCACGATGTCCTTAGCCTCGGCACAGTAGTCAGTCTCTTCCTCCTCGTTACTGCTGCTCTTCTTGTCGTCGCAGGCTGTGAAGGCAAATCCCACGAACATTGCGGCAAACAGGGCAAATAACACTTTCTTCATAGTCTCTATTTTTGTTATTTTGGTAAATGATTTATAAAAAAGTGCCCCACTCATCTGAGCGGAGCACTTATTGTTTATACTCAGAAGTAAGCCGTCTTACTCTTCTGCGTCTTTCTTCTCGTCTTTGGCGCCTTCAGCAGCCTTCTTGGCAGCTTCCTCGGCCTTATTCAGTTCATCCTTGTACTTATCGGCAACCTTCATTAAAGCAGCGAAAGCCTTCATCTGAGCGCTCTCGTTCAGTTTGCCAAAAGCATCGTCCAGCTTCACCTTGTTGAACTCTTCAATGGCTTCCTTGCTGGGCTCTGACTTATAGAAATCAATCTCGAGCTTGGCAGCATCTTCCATGACGCTCTCCCACTTCTCGGCATCCCAGTCGTTACCGTTCTTCTCAATGTCAGCCACGATGTCCTTAGCCTTCTGTACGTAGTCGGTGGAGCACGATGTCATGAAGCAGCACATCATCAGGGCCACCAGGCCAAAAATAACTTTTTTCATAATGGTAAATGTGTTGTTAATTATTCCTATGCCTACTCTTTACAGGATTTTCGGCATTACTCCTTTCGCATTTATTAAGCTTTGCGGGGCAAAGTTACACATTTTTTTTCATTCCGCCATGTGTTTTTTTAACTTTTTTGGCGGAAAAGGCAAAAAAGACGTGCAATTTTTCCCCCGCGAGAAGGGAGATTAGTCAAAGTCGAGGTCGGAGATGTCCACACCAACTGCCTCTGCCTCCTTCTCAAGACGCTTGGCCTCTTTCTCGAGATCCTGCAGCTCGCCCATGATACTCATCATCTGTCCAGCGAGAGCCATCTTATCCTCGTCGCTGAGCTTTTCCATCTCTGCCTGCAGAGACTCCATCTTGTTCTGATACTTTTCAGAAACAGCTTTCAGTCTCTCGGCATCGGCCTCACTGTTGATGTGGGTAGACTTGATGACGCCAATGAACTCTTTGGTAAGGCTGACGAACTGCTCGCCTACGTTGCCCGAGGCTTCACCCAGGTTGATGTCTTCAACATCCTCCATGTCGAAGTCTGCATCGTCGGCGTCGTCGGCATCGATGTCGGCTGTCACCTCCGTCTTATCCTTGTCCTTCTCCTTGTCGTCCTTGTCGTCTTTGTCGCTCTTTTTTCCACCGCATGCGGCGAAGGTCATGCCCATGACCAGACCGGCCATCAGGGCGAACATCACTTTCTTCATAACTTTTCTTAGAATTAAAACTATTTGTGCCTACTCTGTTATGGATTTTCGGCTTCCTCCATTAATGATTATAGTACAGGGGGTGCTACAGCAGGTTCATCGTGTCGGTGGCAATCATCAGCTCCTCGTCGGTGGGGATGACCACAACCTTCACTCGGCTGTCGTCGGCTGAGATGATGGCTTCTTCACCGCGCACTTTGTTCTTCTCCTCATCGAACTTGATGCCGAGGAACTCCATGTCCTTGCACACCTCGGAACGCATCGTCACTTGATTCTCGCCAACGCCAGCAGTGAAGACCACCACGTCGAGGCCGCCCATGGCAGCTGCGTAGGCGCCGATGTATTTCTTGATGCGGTAGAAGTACATGTCCTGAGCCAACTTGGCACGGGCATCGCCATTCTTGGCAGCGTTCTCCACGTCGCGCATGTCGCTGCTGCCGCCGGTCAGTCCGGCCACGCCGCTCTTCTTGTTCAGCAGGTTGCTCATGCCGTCGGCATCAAGGCCCAGCTTCTTCTCGATGAAGGTCACGGCGCCACCGTCGATGTCGCCGGCACGTGTACCCATCACCAAGCCCTCGAGCGGGGTGAGCCCCATCGATGTGTCGATGCACTTGCCGTCAACCACAGCAGCTATCGATCCACCATTGCCCACGTGGCACGTCACCATCTTGGTGCCCTTGGCGGGAATGCCCAGGAACTCGCAGGCACGAGCCGAGACGTAGCGGTGGCTGGTGCCGTGGAAGCCATAGCGGCGGATGCCGTACTTCTCGTAGAGCTCGTAGGGGATGGCATACATGAATGCCTTCGGGGGCATGGTCTGGTGGAAAGCAGTGTCGAACACACCCACCTGGGGCAGACCTGGCATCAGCTCCTTCACGGCGTTCACGCCCTTCAGATTGGCGGGGTTGTGAAGCGGAGCCAGGTCGGAGCACTTCTCAAACTCCTTCAGCACCTCATCGGTCAGGATAACGCTCTTGTTGAACTTCTCTCCGCCGTGCACCATGCGGTGGCCCACGGCGTCAATCTCCTTCAGGTCTTTGATGACGCCTATCTCGGGGTCGGTCAGCAGCGAGAAGATGAACTTCACGCCCTCGGTGTGCTCGGGAATGTCGTGCATAATCTGCTTCTTCTCGCCGTTGGGCAGCTTCACCTTCACGAAGGCTCCGTCGAGGCCCACGCGCTCGGCACCGCCACTGGTCATCACACTCTTGTCGTCCATGTTGTACAGTGCATACTTGATGCTGGACGATCCGCAATTCAAAACTAATATCTTCATTGTTTCCTATTCTTGTTTTTTGTTATGAAAGAAATTTGAATAATTTGAATAATTCTATTCAGAAATTTATAATAATAATTGATATCCTACGTCCTATTCGGTAATGTAGTCTTTGTAATTATCCTGTGACAAGAGGATGAAGTCGTCATTATCAGGTGAGTAGAGGAATCGTTCAGCACGTAGGCTTTTCTCTCCGAAATTTAGTAATATTCCTCGATTTTTCTTTGTAATGCGCATGTAGTTGAAAAGTTGGGCACGATGTTCTGAGCAAATAGCTTCTGCGGATTTCAGTTCAATGAGAATGTCCTTATAAACAAAGTCAGCAAAGAAAGCCTTTTCCATTAAAACATCTTTATAATAGAGAGTCAACTTTTTTTCTCTTTCAGCAGACATTCCCCTTTTCTTCATTTCCAAGGCAAGTGCTTCTTGATAGATGAGTTCAGACATGCCTCTGCCAAGTGTGTTGTAGACTTCCATAGCTGCACCGACAACGTCATATATGTCTTTATATTCCTGCCTTGTCATTTTACACGAAATATTATTATAATTTCTGGATAAAATTATTCAAATTATTCACATTTCTTTCATAACGAGATTGTTGTTATTTCTTAGCGTCCATGGCCTGGCAGGCGGTGATGGCGACGAGATAGTAGATGTCGTCGACGGAGCAACCGCGGCTGAGGTCGTTCACCGGACGTGCGATGCCCTGCAGGATGGGGCCTACGGCAGTGGCACCTGCAAGACGCTGCACCAGCTTATAGGCAATGTTGCCCACTTCGAGGCAGGGGAACACGAGGACGTTGGCCTGGCCGGCAATGGCCGAGCCGGGAGCCTTCTTCGAGCCCACGCTGGGTACGAGGGCGGCATCGGCCTGCAGCTCGCCGTCGATCTTCAGGCTGGGGTCGAGCTCCTTGGCCAGACGGGTAGCCTCGATGACTTTGTCCACCACTTCGTGGGTGGCGCTACCCTTCGTCGAGAACGAGAGCATAGCCACGCGGGGGTCTTGGAAGCCTGCCACGCTCTTGGCTGTCTGCGCCGTGCACACGGCAATCTGGCTCAGCTGGCTGGCATCGGGCATGGGCGTCACAGCCACGTCGCCTACTACGAGCACACCGTTCTCGCCGTACTCGGGCTTGTCGGTAATCATCAGCATGGCACCGCTGACGCAGGTGATGCCGGGAGCGCACTTGATAATCTGCAGGGCGGGGCGCAGCGTCTCGCCAGTGGTGCTCAGTGCGCCGGAGATCTGACCGTCGGCACCCTCGGTCTTGATAATCATGCAGCCCAGGTAGAGCGGGTCCTTCACCAGCTCGCGGGCCTTCTCGATGGTCATGCCTTTCTTCTCGCGCAGCTTCTGCAACAGCTGTGCCATCTCCTCCGAGCGCTCATAGTTCAGCGGGTCGATGAGGGTGGCCTTGTCAATGTGGGTCAGGCCCTTCTCCTTTGCCAGGGCGTGCACCTTGTCGGGGTTGCCAATCAGGATGAGGTCTGCAATGTCGTCGGCCAGCACGCGGTCGGCTGCACAAAGGGTGCGCTCCTCCTCAGCTTCGGGGAGCACGATGCGCTGCTTGTTGCTTTTGGCACGCGCAATGATTTGTTCAATTAATCCCATAGTTTGTTTGATAATGTTTATTGATTTGATTTCGTGAAATATTCTGCGTGCAAAGTTACGAATATTTTTCTTATTCTGTGCGGAAAAAGGGAAAAAGTTTCAGCCCAGCTCTTCGGTAAGCACCGACTCGAGCTCTTCGGCCGAGAGGCGCAGTCGGAACTGGCCTCCCTGAGCGATGCTGATGCCGCCCGTCTCCTCGCTAACGATGATGATGATGGCGTCGCTCTCCTGACTCATGCCCAAAGCGGCACGGTGGCGCAGTCCCAGCTCCTTGGGGATGTCGAGGTTGTGGCTCACGGGCAGGATGCAGCCGGCGGCCAGTATGCGGTGCTGGCTGATGATCATGGCACCGTCGTGGAGGGGTGAGTTCTTGAAGAAGATGTTCTCGATGAGCCGCTGGTTGATGTCGGCATTCACCACTTCGCCCGTCGTCACGATGTCGCCCAGGGGTATGCCACGCTCTATCACGATGAGGGCTCCCACCTTGCCTTTCGACATCGACATGCAGGCCATGACCACGGGCATGATGTCGCGTTTGGTCTGCTCCTTGTCGCGCTCCTTCTGGTGGCTGGGAATGAAGAAGCGTGCCACGGCCCGGAGCCTGTTGTGTGCCCCCAGGTTGTAGAGGAACTTGCGTATGTCCTGCTGGAACAGCACGATAAGGGCAATGACACCCACCGAAACGAGCTTGTCGAGGATGGTGCCCAGCAGCTTCATCTCGAGTATCTGCGACACGAACAGCCACACCACGATGAAGATGTTGATGCCGACGAACACATTGAGCGAACGCGACTCGCGCATCAGCCGATAGACGTAGTAGAGCAGCAGCCCCACCAGGAGGATGTCGACAAAGTCCTTGATGCCAAATTCAAAAAACATCCTGTTTAACTATTTGACCATTCAACAATTACTGTTTTGCCTCAGCGCATTCGCCATGCGGCAGCACTCCACGGCTTCCCTCACGTCGTGAACGCGGAGGATGCTGGCGCCCTTCGTCAGGGCGACGGCGTTCAATGCCGTGGTGCCGTTCAGTGCCTTCTCGGGCACGGTGTCCAGCAGTCGGTAAATCATCGACTTACGGCTGACGCCCACCAGCAGCGGCAGCCCCATCACGTGCAGTCGCTCCAGCTGTGCGAGCAGCGCGTAGTTCTGCTCCAGCGTCTTACCGAATCCGAAGCCTGGGTCGAGGATGATGTCGGTGTGGCCCATGTCGCGCAATCGCTGCACACGGTCGGCAAAGAACAGCAGCACGGAGCGCACCGTCGGTTGGGCCGACATTAATATATATGGTACGCGCAGACGGCTCACCATGCGCAGCATGTCGAAGTCCGAGGTGGCCGGCTCCGGTCCGAACGGGATGCCCACGTCGTTAATGATGTCGGCTCCTAACTCTTCCACTGCCATGCGAGCCAAGGCCGGACGGAACGTGTCTACCGACAATGCCCTGAGCGGCGGCTCTTCGCCCGCTGAGCGCGAAGCCTCGGCCGTCCACTGGTCAATGGTGCGGCGCACGATGGGCAGTGCCCAGCAGAGCCGCTGCCGTTCCTCCTCCTCGCCGACGGGGTTGGCCCCGGGACGTGTGGAGCAGGCCCCCACGTCGATTATCGCAGCCCCCTCGTCCAGCATCCGTTGCGTCTGTGCGGCCAGAGCCTCCTCGGTCTGCACACGGCTCTCGGCGTAGAACGAGTCGGGCGTGATGTTCACGATGCCCATCACCTGTGGCTGCCGCAGCGACATCAGGCGGCCGCGTATGTTCAGTGTATAGTCCATACTCATACTGCGTTGCAAAGATACAACAATTATTTGAATCGGCAAAAAGTAGTGCCCTTTTTTGGCAAAATAAATCATCACTATCCGCTAAACATAGAAACCCCACCCCAACTCTTTGCAACACAGGAGTTGGGATGCTTTGCATTATGCAACCAGTAAGAAAATGGTTCAGGGCCGCTGAACCATTGGTTCAAGAGCCCTGAACTTTTAGTTCAGCGGCCCTGAACCAGTTGTTCCAAGCCGTTTGAAACTATTTGTGGTATTTCCTAGTGTACACACAGATGGCAGGGCTGACATCGCAATAGGCTTGAAGACATGGGTATTCTGAGTTTTCCGAATGCGCCGATTACTCTGATTGGCACAGGAAGATTTTATGTTGGTTAGTATAGGTCAAGGTTTAGCGGACAGCAAAAAGACCACGCTGGCGGTATGTAATCAGGCAGTAAAACGAATTTAACAACAAAACATTTGGCCATTTCCAAGATTGTCACTACCTTTGCGGGACAATCGCATTTAGAATTATTATGGACATCAAGCAACTATACGAGCTGTACCGACAGTCGACGGGCATCACCACCGACAGTCGCGACTGCCCCGAAGGCAGCATCTTCCTGGCCTTGAAGGGCGAGAAGTTTGACGGGAACCAATACGCCGAGGGGGCGCTTCAGCAGGGCTGTGCCTATGCCATCGTCGACAACCCCGAGGTTGCCAAGGACGACCGTTTCATCTTTGTCGACAACTGTCTGCAAACCTTCAAGCTGCTGGCCCGCGAGCACCGCCGACAGTTCGACATCCCCGTCCTGGCCATCACCGGCACCAACGGCAAGACCACCACGAAGGAGCTGGTGCGGGCCGTCCTCGCCGAGAAGTACAACGTGCTGGCCACCGAGGGGAATTTCAACAACGACGTGGGTGTGCCAAAGACGTTGCTGCGCTTGCGCCCCGAGCACGAGATTGCCATCATCGAGATGGGCGCCAGCCATCCTGGCGACATCAAGACGCTGGCGGAGACAGCCGAGCCCACCTGCGGCCTCATCACCAACGTGGGCCACGCCCACCTGCTGGGCTTCGGATCGTTCGAGGGCGTCGTCAAGACCAAGGGCGAGCTCTACGACTTCCTACGCAGCCGCGAGGACGGGCTCATCTTCATCAATGCCGACAACGACTACCTGACCGACCTCATCGGCGACGACGACCCGCTGTGGGTGGTGCCCTACTCTACCGACCCCGACAAGCAGTACACCTGCATCTCGGGCGAACGCATCGCCCCGCATCAGGAGGAGTCGGGCGAGACCTCACCATTCCTCCGCCTTCGCTGGCGCAAGCCGCTGATGGAGCTCGAGGAGTCGGGCGAGAGCCAGAAGTGGCACAAGGTGCAGACGCAGCTCATCGGTGCCTACAACATCGACAACGTCATGGCAGCAGTGGCCGTGGGCATCAACTTCGGCGTAGACCGCCGTGCCATCTGCCACGCCATTGAGAGCTACCAGCCCACCAACAGCCGCTCGCAGCTGGTGCAGACGCCGTCGAACCGGCTCATTGTGGATGCCTACAACGCCAACCCGTCGAGCATGATGGCCTCGCTGCAGAACTTCGCAGCCATCCCTGCCGCCGGACTGAAGAAGATGCTCATCCTTGGTGACATGCGCGAGCTGGGGCAGTACAGCACCGACGAACATCAGCGAATCGTCGATTTCATCGGCGAGATGGCGGTGGACGACGTATGGCTCGTCGGCCCAGAGTTCGGCCAGATTCCCTGCCCCTACCGCAAGTTCCCGTCCATCGACGAGGTGAAAGCCGTCCTGGCCGACGACTGTCCCCACGGTTGTCTCATCCTGATAAAAGGCTCGAACAGCACACGACTCCACCAGTTGCCAGAGCTGCTGTAAACGTGTTAAGGAGAAAGGGAATGAAACGGGCACTGTTTTTCGTCGTGGCATGTGTCGCCTTCTTGTCGGCCTGCCGGCAGAAAGAGGCTGTGGTGCCGATGGGCAGGAGCGGGAACGCCGTGTACTACTGGCAGACCGACTTCAGGCTCGACTCGGCGAAGCTGGACTTCCTTGCCCGCCACCACATAGGCCGCATCTACTGCCGCTACTTCGACGTGGTGTACCGCCCGTCAATGGGGCCGCTGCCCAATGCCGACATCTCTTTCCACGACGTGGCAAACATTCCCGATTCCATCGACATTGTACCCACCGTGTTCATCATGGAGGAGTGTATGCGCCAGCCACACGACTCGCTGGCGTGGCTCATCGTGAACCGCATCATGAAAATGAATGCCACGAACGACATCCAGAACGTGCATGAACTGCAGATTGACTGCGACTTCACCGCCCGCAGCCGCGATGCCTACTACCGTTTCCTCGCACAGGTGCGCCACGAAGCCCAGCGCCAAGGGATGGCCCTATCCACCACCATACGCCTGCACCAGCTGTCGATGCCTACGCCTCCCGCCGACTACGGCGTGCTGATGCTCTACAACACCGGCGACCCCAACCGTGCACACGAGCGTAACCCCATCCTCGACCCGCACGACGTGGCGCCATACCTGCGCTACCTGCCCGACTATCCACTGCCTCTGGCCGCCGCCTACCCCGTATTCGCCTGGCAGCGCACCATTCAGGGCATACACGTGGAGCACACCGTGGAGGCTGGCGTCATACTCGACGTGAAACAGGCCGTGGAGCAACGGCGCCCCGACCTGAAGCAGCTCATCATCACCTACGACCTGTCGCAAACAAGTATCAAGCGCTATACACCCGACGATTATGAAAAGATCTATCATCATTAGCCTCATGGTCAGCCTGGCCGTCAAGGCATCAGCGTGTGCATTCGAGGAATCCCACAACAACTACATCTTCAGTGTCTACCAAGGCTGCGACCTGCTCGACCATGCCTACGAGCAGACCATGAAGAACTGGCAGCAGTACACGGGCAACCAGGAGATGACATGGTTCGATGCCGACGCCGTGCGCCAGGCTGCCAGGAAGAAAGGCGACCAGGCAATGCTGAACTACGTGGACCAGCTGGATAAATACCTCGACATTTCCAACAGCGTGGCCTACTCGTGGGACTATCCCTCGAAGGAGGAACTGGCCGAACGTCGCGCAAAGCTCCTGGCCATACGCCAGTATGCCATGCAGCACTACGCCGCGGGCAACCTGCGCCAGCAGCACGCCCTGCTCTACATGCGCTGCAACATGCTCATGGAGGAGCACCAGGAGAACATCAGCTACTGGGAGAAGACGGCCACGAAGTTCGCCGACAGCCCTTACCGCGTGCTCATGCGCAACATTTATGCCGGTGCACTCTACCACTCGGGACGCACCGAGGAGAGCGGGCGCATCTTTGCCGAGCACGGCGATACACAGAGCCTCTACACACAGTTCTACGAGGGCCGCTCGTTCGAAGCCATCAAGCGCGAATATCAGCGCGACCACAACTCGCTGGTGCTGCCTTTCCTCGTGGAGGACTTCGCCAAGAATGCCCAGGAGGCCTATGACTCAGAGTACCTGAAGACCGGCACCGAGGGCAAACTCTTCATACGCGACCTGACGAAGGAGGAGTGCCGACAGATGCAGCTCTTCGCCCACCAGGTGGTGAAGGACAAGAAGACGAAGGATCCTGCCCTGTGGAAAGCCCTCGAGGCATGGCTCATCTACCTCTTTGGCGACCGTCAGGAGGCGCTGAAGACCATCGAGCAGGCTGCCACGATGAAGGGAACGGAGTACACGAAGGCCAATGCCCAGGTGCTGCTGAGCTATATCCGTGCCGACGTGATGCCCCTCGGCCCCGACTACTACAAGCAGCTGGCCAGCGACCTGGAATGGATGGAGCAGAAAGCCGATGCCAACCGCACCCAGCACGACAACTATTACCAGAACTTCTACACCGGCGTCTTCGACCGCATGGTGCACCAGGTGCTGATGAAGAAGTTCACCGACGGCGGACAGCCCAACGTGGCCACCGCCCTCCTCGGTGCCTACGACGAGATGCCCAAGCAGTTCATGTGGAAGCAGCAGGGACAGCAGGGACGCACCGACCCCCAGTCGCCGTGGAGTCAGGACTACAGCAGCGAGCTGTTCGAACACCTCCAGGCGATGACGGCCGAGGAGCTGCAGAGCTACCTGGCCTACCTGCACCGCGGCGGCGAAGGCACACCGCTCGACGAATGGCTGATGAAGCGGGTGCGCCACGACGACGCGTTCTACGAGGAAGTCATCGGCACACTCTACATACGCCAGGCCAACTGGCAGCAGGCCGTGAACCACCTGCAAGGCGTCACGCCCGAATTCATCAACCGCAACATGAACATCACTCCCTTCATGGCGCAGCGCAGCTACACAGTGGAGCCATGGCTGAAGCGACAGCGCCTCAACGGCAGCCAGCAGCAGCCGGGAGCTGCCTTCGTCACGGCATCGCAGAAGCTGCAGTTCGCCAAGGACATGATGCAAATGGAGGCCCAATACCGCATGGCCAGCCAGACGCAGCGCCCACAACTGGCCTACAACCTGGCCGTACGCTACATGCAGGCCAGCTATGCAGGCGACTGCTGGTACCTCACCCACTACGGCACGGGCGTCTACGACAGCACCCTCGACAACGAGATAGACATGGTGGCGAAGGCGAAGGAACTGCTCGAGGTGGCTCAGGGCGTCAGCGACTTCAAACAGAAGGAGAAGGTGCTCTTCGCGCTGGCCTACCTGCCCATAGAGCCGTGGCGCGAGGTTGACTACTGGAACGACCGCGTCACCGTGAACCGCAGTTCGCAGCAGTACAAGGCACTGGCACGACTTGCCGACTTCGAGCGCCGCAATGCCGCTCGCACCAGCCGCTACGTCTCGCGCTGCGATGTGCTGAAGCAGTTTATGAAGCAGTACTGAGCCGAGTCGAAACGTCTGGTTCGGATTATGGCCCGAAACGGTTCGCAACACGCGTGTTACGCTCCGTTTCGGGCCATGCTACGGTTAAAGCGGTTGTGCTTGGCTGCTGAAAACGTTCTGCGGCAGGGCGCTTGGCTCAGTCGCGGTGGTAGTCGAAGGCGTCAACGTCGATGTAGCCGCCCACCTTCTTCGTGGCATAGCAGAAGATGCCGAACTTCGTGCCCATGAAGAAGCGGCGATAGTCGAACACCATGCGGTAGTCCTTGGTGCCTACCTGCGTCCACGTGTCGCCATCGAGGCTGTAGTAGAAGTTGGCGGCATCGCGGCCGCCGCCACGTCCGGTGGGCTGGAAGTCACCGGTCAGCTTCAGGTGTATGGTCTTCAGTTTCGACGGCAGGTCGACCGTCTCCACCAGCTTCTCCTCGACGTTGCTCACCTGCTTGTTGCGGTTGGTCAGGCTCACCTTCTGCTCGCTCATCTCCAGCACCAGCTTGCTGCCCTTCTTCTTGATGGTGAGCACGCCGCTGTCGCCGTTGAAGGCAGCCAGTCCGCAACAGTCGCCATCCTTCATGCGGCTCACGTGCAGCGTCACTGCGCCGCTACACGTGGGGCCCTCCATGCGCTGTGTCAGGGTGTTTGGGGCCAGGTAGAGGTTGGGCACCACGCGGCTGGTCTTCAGGCGCAGGAAGCCGGGACGTTCCGTCAGGCTCCAGGCCTTGTCGACGGGGTTGTGGTTCCACTGCCAGTGGAGTCCCATCTCCGACGAGGCGAACTCGTCGGCACAGACGATATGGGTCTCAGGCTCGCCGCTCCTATAGGGGCGCATGGTGTCGGGCACGTGGCCGTTCTCGTCGCCCAGCTGCGGCCAGCCGTCGATCCAGCGCACGGGACTGAGCGTCAGCACACGGCCCACGCCACCACGATCCTGAAACATGATGCCATACCAGTCGCCCTCCTTCGTGTCGACGATGGTGCCTTGTGCCAGATAGGAGAATCCGCCGAAGTCGCTCTCGAGCACCACGTTCTTCTCCCACTTGGCGTTCAGGTCTTTAGTGCGGTAGCACACCTCGCGGCGATGGCGCCCGGGGGCATAGGTGTGGCTGATGAGCAGGGCGTAGTAGGTGCCCTGATGCTTCACCACGCGCGTGCCCTCCAGCAGTCCGCGCTCGTCGTCCTCGCGGTGGAAGTAGTGGCGCTGGCTGCCCTCCACCACGCCTTTCAGGTCGGGCGTCAGCTGGCACATCTCGCCCGTACCGAAGAACACGTAGGGAGTGCCGTCGTCGTCGAAGAAGAGGGTGGCATCGTGGAAGTGGCGCAGACGCGAGTGAATGGTCCAGGGGCCCTCGGCCTTCGGGGCGGTGAAGATATAGGTGTCGCCCATGGCGCCGCCCTCGTTGGGGGCCAGGAGCGCCCAGAACTTACCATCGTGGTATTTCAGCGACGTGGCCCACTGTCCGCGGCCGTAGACGGTGCCTTCGCCCTGGCGCTCCTCAGTGCCCAAGGGCAGCGTGAAGGCCAGGTCGTACTTCGGCGAATCGGTCAGGCGGTCGAAGATGTACCCCACCGTCTGCCAGTTCTTTAAGTCCTTAGAGGCCATGACGGGAGCGCCCGGCATGAGGTGCATCGTGGTGGACACGAGGTAGAAGGTGTCGTCGACACGGATGACATCGGGGTCGGGGCAGTCGGCCCACAGCATGGGGTTCTGGATTTGTGCGGTCGCACGTGTGCTGCCAAGGAGCAGACAACACATCATCAGTGACAGGCTCAGTTGTAATCGTTTCATCGTTCTCATCATAGTATATTGTTCATGTTATTGTGTGCAACGGGGCGGGGACGGTCGTTGGTCGTCGGACAGAGGGCTACAGTACCGAAGTAGCGCCGGAGGCTTACGTTATTACGAGAAGTACGCTGCAAAGATATGAAAAACAAACGAGACGCGGCATGGGCCGCGTCTCGTTTGTTTAAGAATTTGTATCGTATGGCAGATTACTTCTTCACAACCTTTTCGGTGCGAACGGTGCCATTGTTCATGTACTTCTTCACCAGTACGATG
This sequence comes from Prevotella sp., assembly GCA_024690505.1. Classification (GTDB taxonomy): domain Bacteria; phylum Bacteroidota; class Bacteroidia; order Bacteroidales; family Bacteroidaceae; genus Prevotella. The sequence continues at coordinate 1,398 of JAILPA010000081.1, read as the reverse complement.
CCGGGACGAGCCGAAGTGATGCGGCGGCCGTTCAGGTCGTACAGCTCGATGTGACGAACCACGGGCTCGCTGACGGTTCCGTCGATACCCTCGACAGCCTCGTTGTAGAGAGCGGCATAGTCAACACCAGTGGCAGCAGAAGTGATGTTCACAGCCTTGATCTGGTCGAACATCCACTGAGAAGTGCTGGGGAAGTTAGCGCCCAAGGTCAGCTGACCGTCGGTCACTACGATGTTCTCCATCACCTGGTCGTGGTGACCCTGGTACTGGCCGTAGTAAATCACGTCGACAGTAGCAGCGAAGTTCACGTCGCGGTCTTCCTCGTAGCCTTCCCCGACTTCAGGAGTCTCAGAGGTCTTAGCGAAGACGAAGCCATCGGTGGTGTCCTCGTCAGCCCAGCTGGCAGCGTCGAGAGTAACAGTGTAGATACCTGCGGGCAGGTCGTAGACGGTCTGCTCGAAGCGGGTAGCCGACTGGTAGGTGGTGAATGCGATATCCTCGGCCAGGCCAGCGATGTTGCGCGGTGTGCCGCCTACCCACATCGTGGTAACGCCACCGTTGCCAATGGGACGATCCCAACCGGGAGTGTTCTCCTCGCTGAAGCCATCCTTAACCTGCAGAGCGTAGGTGTTCGGGTTCTTGAAGAATACCGACATGTCGTACGCCGGACTGGTTTCTTCCAGAGTCTCGGGATCAACGACAACAGCGAAGAGCTCAGGCTCAGCCTTTGACAGGTCTCCGTAGACGATGGTCTTAATGCGGTTCTTGATAGCCTCAGCCAGTTCGTCGTCGTCGGAAATAGCGTTGAATGCTTCCATATAGAGGTCGTCATCCTCGGGCACACCGAGCTTGGCCAGTGTCTCATAGCCACGACGGATACGGTCTACAAGCACCTTAGTGCCGCAGTCACCGGTAGCCGACACACCTGAGGTGAAGTGGTTGGATGTAGCAGCCACAATGTCCTTCAGCTCCTGGATAGCGGTGATCAGAGCGTCCTTCTCAGTCAGTTGGTCAAACTCGTAGAACAGCTGCCACTGCTCAGCGGTCGGATCAGCGATAGTGTCGGCCACATTGCGCCACTCTGAGGTGCCATGATACTTGTTGACGACAGCAGTGAGCTCACCGAAGAGCGGAAGCTTCGAGAACTTGTACTTGGTATTGGGCTTGCCGTTGTCTAACGGTGACGAAGACTGGCGTACCACGTCGATACCACCCTTGATCTGAGTGTCGTAATCGTTGCAGAGCTGACCATGCTCCTTCATAGCAGTTGAGAGCTCGTCGAGGCTTTCAACAGCATTGGTGTAAGACGAAGGATTGGTGTAGTTCTCCATCTCAGCCTCGTATTTGGCGATGGCGGCATCAAGAGCGGTGAACTCTTCGCCGGCATAGCGCTCGGTG
>JAILPA010000047.1 GCA_024690505.1 Prevotella sp. | reverse complement strand
TATACGCGATAAATATGGTTGGGATACACAGGGTGTCGTCAATGATAAAGACAGGCGACGTGGGGTCCCATGCCGAGTAGCCGCGGGCCTCGAAGGTGTTTCGGATGCCGCCGTTGGGGAACGATGAGGCATCGGGCTCCTGTTGAACGAGCAGCTTGCCGCTGAACTTCTCCATCATGCCACCCTTGCCGTCGTGCTCGACAAAGGCATCGTGCTTCTCGGCGGTGCCCTCGGTCAGCGGCTGGAACCAATGGGTGTAGTGCGTGCAGCCCATTTCCGTTGCCCACTGCTTCATGCCGGCAGCTACGGCATCGGCAATCGAACGATCCAACTGTGCGCCGTTGTCCATCACGTCAATCAGCTTGTCGTAGATGTCCTTCGTCAGGTATTTGTACATCTTCTTGCGGTCGAACACGTACTTGCCGAAGAACTCCGACGGCCTCTCACCTGGGACTTTCACATCCAAGGCCTGTTTCTTGAAGGCCTCTTCTACTACCTGGAATCTTAAGTTGTTTGCCATTTCTTTCTCTGTCTTTTTGCGATTTTGGCTGCAAAGGTACGAATAAGCGGGCGAAAATGCAAATGAAACGAAGACTATTTGTTCAGTTTGGCCAAATAGTATTCGCGGACATCCGACCATTCTTCATCATGATAAGAAAAGAGTTAGTCTATGAATCGTTTCGTAATGTCGTCGTATGCTTCTATTCTCCTATCACGTAGGAAGGGCCACCAGCGACGCACCTGCTCAGAGCGCTTCATGTCTATTTCTACGATGATGCTCTCTTCCTCATCGGCAGAGGCTTCGTAGAAGAGCTCACCCTGTGGGCCGCAGACAAAGGAGGTGCCCCAGAATGGCACACCGTCTTCATCACCGACGCGGTTGACGGCAATGACTGGCAGCCCGTTAGCCACGGCGTGGCCACGCATCACCGTCTGCCAGGCTTGGCGTTGGCGCTGCTGCTCTTCGGGTGTGTCGTTGGGATCGTAACCGATGGCGGTGGGATAGATGAGCAACTCTGCACCTTGCAGGGCCATGAGGCGTGCAGCTTCGGGGTACCACTGATCCCAGCAGACGAGCACGCCTAACTTGCCAACTGAGGTATGGATGGGATGAAACCCCAGGTCACCAGGCGTAAAGTAGAACTTCTCGTAGTAGCCAGGGTCGTCGGGGATGTGCATCTTGCGGTAAATGCCGGCGATGCTGCCGTCTTTCTCAAACACTACTGCGGTGTTGTGGTATAGCCCGGGCGTTCGGCGTTCAAAGAGCGAGGTGACCAGCACTATGCCGCACTCCTTCGCCAGTCGGCCATAGATGTCGGTTGAAGGGCCGGGAATAGGCTCGGCCAGGTCGAAGTTGTTGACATCTTCTACCTGACAGAAGTAGAGCGAGTTATGCAGTTCCTGTAGCACAATGAGCTCAGCACCTCTTTTCGCAAGGTCGCGAATGCCGTCGCAAAGCCGTTCTATGTTGTTCACAATGTCAGCAGTATTGTGCTGCTGGAGGAAACCTATTTTCAGTTCATTGTTCATAGTCTATGTTCAAATATCATTATTGCAGAATGCCTTCGGGGAACTGCATGGTGCAGCAGTGCAGGCTGCCATGCTGTTGGATGAGCGGACGGCAGTCAATGCCCACGATGTCGCGGTTGGGGAATGCCTGGCCGATGATGCGCAATGCTTCGGCATCAAGGTCGGGCTGGTTGTAGGTAGGACAGAGCACGGCACCGTTGATGACAAGGAAGTTGGCGTAGGTTGCAGGAAGACGTTCACCATCCGCATCGAAGATGGGACGTGGCATGGGAAGCCGCAGCAGGCGATAGGGCCAGTTGTCCGGTGTACGGAAAGTACGAAGCTGCTCTTCCATGAGCCTCAGTTCTTCATGCTGTTCGTCCTGAGCGTTTTCACATCCCATATATAATAAGGTGTCGTTGGGGGCAATGCGGACGAGCGTGTCAATGTGGCCGTCTGTGTCGTCGCCTGTCAGGTGACCGTGGTCAATCCACAGCACGCGATGGGCATGGAGTCGTGTTTTCAGGCAGTCCTCTATCTGTTCTTTTGTCAGGGGCTGATTGCGGTGTGGAGCCAGCAGGCATGACGAGGTGGTAAAGATGGTGCCGCATCCGTCGCTTTCAATGCTTCCCCCTTCGAGTACAAAGTCCAGGTGGTTGACGTATTGTCCGCAGAAATGCCCCTCGTCGAAGATTCGCCGGTTCAGGGCATTGTCAAGACTGGCGGGAAATTTCTCACCCCAGCCGTTAAAGCAGAAATCAAGAAGAAGAGCCTCTCCCCCGTGAATGGGGTTGGGAGTGAGGCTGATGAACCCATGATCACGTGCCCACGTGTCGTTGGATGGTGGCCCGACGATGAGCAGTGGCTCCCGTTTGCGTATTTCGCGGGCCATCTCCTCGTAGGTTTTTGTGACCTCATCGAGCATGGGTGCCCAGTCGGTATTCTTGTGCGGCCATGTCAGTTGTACACCGCTTTGTGGCTCCCATTCGGCGGGCAGTCGGTATTCCTTTTCTGCAAACATGGTGCAAAGATACGAAAAAATGGTGAAAACAGCTTGCAGTCCATGTTTTTTTTTGTAATTTTGTGGCCAAGAACAGAAATCACTGGAAGAGATGCTGGAATTGAATGAGGTTTGCCTGCAGGAACATAACGCCATTGACGGTCACACACTGTCGATGATGGCTGAGGAGGAACAGCTGACTTGCCTGCATGGAGGGTCTGCCGGAAAGCGTAGTCGGCTGCTGTTGGCCATGCTGGGGCTGGAGCCTGTGGCTAACGGGGTCGTCAGTGTCGATGGCGAGCCTGTCACTCCTGCCACCGCCCGTACCATGCGTCGACAGATGGCATACGTCCCTGACGGACTGGAGCCGCAGGGGGAGGTAACGGTATATGAGGCACCTACGGAAGACGACGTGTTCAGGCTTAGGGCCAACCGTCATCAGCGACTGACACAAGAGGCGTTAGAACAGGAAATGAACCGTGTGGCCGACCCGTCGCAGTGGAAAGACTCCCGTGTGAAACTGTTGGCTGTTGCTGCACTTCTGGAACGGCCCATCGTGCTGGTCGACAATCCGCCGGTCTTTGCTGCAGACTATCTGTTGCAGTTAGCCCGACAGGGGCGCGTGGTGATTGTGTCAAGCGACGAGGATGTTTTTGTCGAGCAGGCCGATCAGGTGCTGGAGTTATAATCATCTTAGAAACAGACGGAGATAGATATGAACATAGACAATATTTCAATTTGGGGCGCTGTAGTGGTGCTGTTGTTGGCAGCAATGGCGACGGGATTGTTTTTCCTGATAGATCGTCGATACATGTTCCGTATGCTGAAAGTCATGGGTATCATGGCTGTTCAGATTGCCGGCGTCGGACTATATGTAGACTTGCTTTATCGTATTGACAGCTGGCTGGTAGATATCGCTTGGTTGATACTGATGTTGGCTGTGGTGGCATTCTTCTCTATAAAAGAGGCGCGTGTTTCCGGTCGCCGGTTCTTACCAGCCGTAGGCGGGGCGTTGTTAGCCGGATGCGTTGTGGGCGGTGGCAGTCTGATGCTTTGCTTTAAGATGTTCCCTCCGCGCCAGCTGCTGCTACCCGTCATTCTGACCATACTGGCTGTGCTGTTTACTTCGACGACAGGAGCTTTGCGGGCCTATTTGGCCAGCCTGCGTCACACCAAGGCCCATCGGCTTTACCTGTTGGCTAATGGCGCTACCCATGTGGAATCGCTTATCCCCAGTGCGCGTCGGGCTCTTAGGG
>JAILPA010000013.1 GCA_024690505.1 Prevotella sp. | reverse complement strand
CGACCTGACGGCCGGCCTTCAGCACGACTTCGTGCCCTGGTTCCTCTGGATGAGCATCATCAAGAGCCAGTTCTTTGCCTTCATCATCTCGAGCGTACCGGCCTACTGCGGTTATACGGTGGAGGGCGGAAGCGTGAACGTGGGCAAGGCCTCGACCAACGCCGTGGTCACTTCGAGCGTACTCATCCTCTTCAGCGACGTGTTCCTCACGCAACTGCTGTCCTGAAAATCATTGAAACTTCTGGGAAACCATTCGGCTCACGAGGCCAAAGCACGATGACTACAGGCTATGAGTTCAGCAGCCTTTGGAACAATGAGTTTCAAGGGCTCTGAAACTTTGAGTCCGAAGGCCTCGGACTGCGAGTCCGAAGCCTACGGACTGCGAGTCCGAGGCCTTCGGACTGATAAAGCTGTTTTTCCCGACTGTGCTTAAAGGGCTATGTGGCATAGGGAATGATTGTTTTAGCGGACAGTAATAATAATACAGAACGGTGAATCGTGTTTAGCGGACATAAAACATGGCAAAGGAAACGGGGGGGCCAGGAAGAGATTGCAAAACCTCTTGGATGGTCACAACGACAAAGGCAGGCCGCACACGCGATGCGACCTGCCTTTCAGCTGTTGTTCATCCGTTCACGGCGGACGGAGAGCCCGTCGTGAGGCTGAAGGTATTACTTCTGAACCTTCACCATGCGGGTCTTCTTGACCTGACGGACTTTCTCTACCTTCTCCTCGTACTGCTCGTACTTGGTCACCTGGAACTTGCCCTCACCCTTGATGATGACGCAACGGTTCTCATCGTTCACAGGGAACGGCTGCACGGTGTCGCCCTTCCAGTCGGTGGTGATGTTGGCAGCGTTGATGCCATGCTCGTTGACAAGCTTAGCAGTGACACCCTCGGCACGCTCCCTCGAGAGGCGCTCGTTGATGGTGGGATTACCAGTCTGCACGTCGGCATAACCGGTGACGAAGATCTTGGCGTTAGGATCGGTCTTGATGAGGTCGGCTGCCTCCTTGATGGCGGCATCAATGCCGGCAGCGGTCTCAACATCGCTCACGTTGATCTGGTAGTAGACCACCTTCTCCATCTTAGACACCTCGACGGTCTCGACAGGACGCTGCTTCTTCACGATGTCCGTGTAGGGTTCGTCCTCGTAGTAGACTTCCTCAACCTCCTTGGGAGCCTTCTTGCAACCGAACTTGAAGGTGAGGCCCAGCAGAGCCTGTACCTGCCAGTCAGGGTTGTAGTTGCGCTTCAGGTTGAACTCGTCGTTCTTGTAGTTTGCATCGAGCTCCAGACCCAGTGCCAGGCAATGCGACAGGTTGTAGTTGAACTGCGTGCCGAAGCGACCGTTGAAGGTGCTGTGCTTGGTGCCGCACATCTCCGGGCCAACATAATAATTGTTATCATTGATCAACGGAAGAATACGGTTGAACTCGTCAAAGTCCCATGCGTAGTTCACACCGAAGCCAGCCAGCAACACCCAGTCGAACTTATCGTTAAGACGGTTGGGGTTGAGAACGTTCGTCATGTTCACCAACAGATCAAGGTCGCCGGTAATGGCATTGAATTTATAGTCTTTGTCTTCGGCGAGGAATGCGAAGCGATCCTGCTTGAAGCCACTCTTGATTTGCCAGCCCTGCACATGCAGACGGGCACCCACCTTCGAGTTGAAGTAGCGACCGAATGAGACAGCTGCCTGCGGCGTGATGAGGTCGGTGAATTTGTAGTGAGTCAATGTGGCCTGTGCGCCGCCCTGCAGGCTGACGAAGTTATAGGGATAGTTGTCCTCCACACTTTGAGCCTGAGCTGCGGTGGTCACTCCAAAAAGGAGTGCCACTGCAACTATGGTATTCGTGATTCTTTTCATGTTTGTCGGTTTTTGATGTTATACATTACTGTTTTGTAATCACAACCTTGTTGTTGCCCTCGTACGTGATGTAGAGTTCAATCTTGTAAGTACCTGCCTCGGGGAGATCAAGATCCTTACCATTGTTCTGGGTCAGGTCGTCGTATGCTGCAGGGTTACCGTTGGCACCACCCCAAGAGATTGCCCAGTCGTGGTTCATGCGGAACTTCATGGCACCGGCGTTGAGGGTGGCTACCACTTCCCATGCACCAGTTGTGGTGTTGTAAGTCAGGTCGGTGTCAGTATCCCAGTTGCCGTTCACAGTGCCAATGATGCTGATGCTGTTCACTGCCGTAATGCGATAGGACATGGCAGCAAGGTCGACGTCAATCTGGTAGAATCCAGCCTCGGCCTGGCAGTCCTGTTCGCCTTCCTGCACCAGTGTTCCAGTTGCACTATTGGGATCCTGACCCCAGTCGCCTTCCCAATTGTCAGCATTGGGCTTGAACTTGAAGCCACCATCCAGATAGTAGTAACCTTGGTACTTTCCGTCGTCATTAGGTCCATACAGAGGCATGCTCTGGCTCCAACCGTGGCTGTTGCCAATCTCGTAGATGTACTTTGCGAAGCTGACGGGTTCCACCTTATAGGTGGCATCCAGCAGATTAAGAGTAATGTTATAGAAATTAGCACCGGGCTTTGCATCGAACTTGATGTTTCCGCCTGCATTGCTGTGCGAGAAACGTCCTTCGTAAGCCACTTCATCCACATCCTTCAGGGCCGAGAGAGCAATGTCCCAGTTAGCAATGGCACCATCTGCATCGAAAGCTGATGCAGGAATGAACTTGATCTCGTAGGTATCAATGCCATCAACGGGAGTCAGCATGTAGCTGAACACGGGGTTAGCGTAGACATCACCACCATTGTTCACCAGATGCCAAGCATCAACCTTCTTGCAGGCCCAACCATCGACATTACCAACGATGTAGTAGCCGTTGGGGTCGATGAAAGGAGCTTCGGCAACGGCTTTCACCTCGAAGGGATTGGAAGTAGCCATCCTCACACCGGTATCACCGTTTTTCATCAACATCTCAACGGTAGCTGTCAGCGTGTGGACAACGTTCGGGTTGCGGCCAAACTTATCGGCAATATACTGCTGGAGGTCGGCCACAGCCATGCGTCCCTGCTCGTCAAGTTCGAAGGTGTCATCACCAAAGTTGATGACGTATGTGGGAGCATAGCTGGCATCGGTAGATGTAGGAGCTGTAATGGTACACACCTTTACACTGTCCTGCCCAGCAGGTATGGCGTTGAGGTCAACTGCAGCTGCGAGGGCTGCAATGCTACCATCACCGAAGGTAGTCACAGCAGGCTGAGCAATCTGCTGTGGAGCCGTCCAGTCCTTGTAGTCATCGGTGCAACTTGCTAATAGCAAGAGAGCACTCATTGTATAAAATAACTTTTTCATTGTGTCAGATTTCTTTTTGTGTGGAGCCAGCACATGTCTGGCTCCACATGGTTTTTCACTTGTTATTCAACCGGAATGAACATATAGTTACCAAGCAGGTCGTTGAAGAACACCTTATAGGTGCCGGCAGTAACAGGGATGTTAGGTCCATCCTGTGTACCTGTACCAAACGGGAATGCAGTGCCACCCCAGTTGACAGCCCATCCGCCATCGGCAGCGAACTTCAAGTTGGTATCAGCATCGTAGGTAACAGTAGCGATTACCCAGTCGTGGTTCTCAGTGGCTGTTGTCAGCGGGGTCATCAGGTTACTGGCCACATCCCATCCCTGGTAGTCGCCAGGCATAGACATCTGAGTGTAAGCGCCTTGAGTGTCGGAGAGCTTCTCCCATACCAGTTCGTGGGTCTCGGTGTTCAGCGTCAGTTTGTAGTAGCCGGCGGTGGTTACTGAGATGTTGCCCGGGTCGTCGCCACCATCACGATAGACCTGACCACCTTCCTCATTACCGCCACACAGACCGTAGTTCCAGTTAGAAAGACCTTCAGGAGCGATAATCTTGAAGTTCGCACCTTCGGGGAAGTAACCGGCATACTCAATCTCGCCCTTACCAGTCTTCTTGTCATACTCGAATCCTGGCTTCATATACATCGGGGTCATGCCCGAGCCAATAGCTGCCTGGCTGTTCGACCATGAGCCGTCAGCGATACAACCACCGGTGAGATACCAGATTTCAACAGGAGCATCACTCAGTTCGATGTAATAAGGAATGACACGGACTTTCTGAGTGTTCGACAAAATGGTATAATACTCCTTGAACGAAGCATCACGTATGGCCGACTTGATACGGAAGTAGACGTCGAGCGTAGCAGGAACGGCTGCCTGCTCCCATCCATTCAGTTGCTGCAAAGCCTTAGCAATAGTCTCGGCCGTAACATCTACGTTTCCTGAAGAGTAGGTCTCGCTGAGTGAGATGAAGTCTGCACCGGTGTTGTCCTCCAGATTCTCGTCAAACTCCTGATTAAAGGTGCCAACAGAGGATAGCTGAATGGTGTATGTAGGAACAACAGGGGCATTGTAGTTGTTGTAGGGCGTAGGTTGCGACCATGTAAGATTGATGACTTCTGTGTTAGCCAAGTCAACCAATCCCGTTCCCACCACAGGTTCGTTGAGCACGAAGGTGGTAGGCTGGGTCAGCGTGGGATTTGAGTCGTTATCGTCTTTGCAGGCTGTCAAAACGCACACGCAGGCAAAAAGCAGAGCTGCATTAGATAATATCTTTTTCATATTGCTTTCTTTCTTTAGGTTTCAAAGAATTAATAACCAGGATTCTGAACGAGGTTGGGGTTGGCGTTCATGTCCTCATCGGGAATAGCGAAGAGGTTGAGGTGCTTATCAAAGCCAGCACCGTTCTGTGAACCAGCCTTCCAGTCCCAAAGATAAGAACCGCTGTTGTAGAGGCCAAAGCGCACAAGGTCAGTGCGGCGGAAACCCTCGAAGTAGAGCTCACGTGAGCGCTCGTTGATGATGTAGTCGAGACTATAGCTCGTTTGTGTGGAAGCGTTGGCACGGCTGCGGATAGCATTAATATAATTGGTGCCAGCAGCAGTGGTGATGCCTCCGTTTAAGCGGGCGTCAGCCTCGGCGGCAATCAGATATGCCTCGGCGGCACGCATCAGGAAGAAATCGGTATCAACGAACTGTGAGTTGTGAGGTGCACCTGCTCCAGCGTATGTGTTGCGGAACTTGGCAACTGAATAGCCCGAGGTGAACTCGGTAGGCGTAGTCACCACCAGTTCGCGGCCAACGCCGAAGAACAGTGCGCGGTCGTCGCCTGCCAGTTCTACCATGTCGGCAGTGCTGACGTTAGGAGCATCGTTGTTGGGGAAGAACTTGGCAACGAGCTGTGCACGTGCGCGGTTTCCTGCCCAGTATTCGCTGGTGCCGTATGCAAAGTTCTTAACCAGAACTGTGTCAACACCGTCATTTTTGACATTGTCAGTGCTGCCGCTGGGGAGCCATGACGGAGTGCCGTTGATGGTGTAGAGGCTCAGATCCATGTCTGCCTTCCAAGCAGAGGCCATCAGGAAGAGTGATGTACCCCACGAAGTGGTGGTAGCACCGTCCTGAATAAGAGGAAGGATGGCCTCCTGGGCTGCACCGTTAGTGCCGTTGTCGCCCATGAAGAGCATCTGGTAGGCGCTGAATCCGTTCTTGCCGGTAGTCCACAGCTTGTGGGGGCCGTCGATGACTTTCTTGGCATGGTCGAATGCTTCCTGCCAACGGGCAGTGCCAGTATAGACCTCAGCATTCAGGTACATGCGGGCAAGCAACAGGTCAACAGCATCCTGGTCAGCACGGCCATAGCCGGTTTCGCCTTCATTACGCACGGCAGGAGCCAGCATGTCGGGCTGTACGGCTTTCAGTTCGCTCTCAATCCAGTTGAACAAGTCGGCACGCTGAATCTGCTTGGGCGATGTGGCTGCAAGCTCAGTAGCGAAGGGCACGTTGCCGAAGCAGTCCATCAGGAAATAGTAGTAAAGCGCTCTCAAGAAGCGCACCTCTGCGGTACGTGTGGCATCAGTGCCACCGCAGAGTTCCAGATAGTGGTTGCAGTATGTGATACCTGCATAAAGACGATAGTAGAAGCCGCGCAACATGGGATGCGAAGCATCGAACTGGTTGAAGTTGAACGAGGCAATACCCTCATCGCCCCAAGCACAGATAGCCTCGTCGGTGGGCAGCTCGTTGGCGTTCCACATCTGGCGCACGAAGCCTGTGGTACCGCCGTCCAGACCGTCAATGTCGCAGTCGCCGTTGGCACCACCCTGTCCGGCCAGAGCCATGTTGGCATAGCACTTCGAGTAGAGTGAAGGCTCGTCAACAACCATGGTCGAGCTGGGGTCGATAGGCGTCACGTCAAGGTCTTTCGTGCAGGAAGTCATGCCTGCTGTAAGCAGCATAGCG
>JAILPA010000001.1 GCA_024690505.1 Prevotella sp. | reverse complement strand
TTACACGATTCCATGATATATATTCAGAACTACAATTATTCAAAAGTTCCTCAAATTGAGTATTGGTTGGCATTTGCCATGAACCACTCCATCTAACGTGAGCCACGTCGTAAGATGTCCCAGATATTTCAGGCCCGATTTTACATGCATATTTTTCATACTTATCTTCATATTTGTCTTTCATCTCCGTTTCACCCCAAGCAAAATAATCACCGTAATTAGTAGGAAATACTGCCCCTACATTACAGCAAGCCCATTTAGTTCCACTGGGCAGGCCAAGGTCGATGGCATGAGGATGATGCTCGTCTGGGCAATAGAGAAAATCAGAAGATTTTCTGAGTGTAAAAGAATCGCCGTCATTTTTTTGGCATTTTGCATATGACAGCAAAATAATCAATATAGCTATTGGAATAATAAAAAAGCCCCAAAAATTTGGATCACGATATACTGGAATCTTTTCGTCCTTAGTCTGTTCCTTGGCTTTTATTGTTTTCACGTCTTGGGGCCTTCTGATAGTAGAGACATTAGTTGGTACAGCTTGATTCGCCTTAATGGTCTGTACAGAGGGACGGCGCACGGTTGCTACATTCTCGGTATGAGCAGTCGCTTCTTTTTTATTGACAACTGGCTTCACAATTGGCTTTGCATTCAACCGCTGTTCAACATCACTCACTGTCTGTGGCCTCTGCGGATAGTCGGGTTGCATGAGCCAAAGGACGAGATTCTGCATGTCGGCACTGACCGACGGGGGGAAGTGGAAGGCGGACTCTCCGTCGTATTTCACATCGTCCACTTCGGGCGGTGCCTGGTTCGTCAGTAGGTTATAGAGCGTGGCACCAAGGGCGTAGAAGTCTGTCCAAGGGCCTATACGCTTCATGCTGCCGCTGATTTGTTCTGAAGGTGCATAGCCAGGCGTGTAGCAGAGACCTGTCGAGGTGCTCAGCGTGCGGCTCTCCTGTGCCGACAGCTGCTTGCTGGCCCCGAAGTCGATGAGCCAGCAGTGGCCCTCAGCGTTCTGCATGATATTGCCCGGCTTTAGGTCGAGGTGATAAATGCCTTGTGCGTGTACGCATTTCAGGGCTTGTAGCACCTGGGGCAGTATCTGTCGTACCTGCTCCTCACTAAAGGGCTTCCCTGTGCGCTTCATCGTAGCCGACAGCGATTCGCCGTCGATGAGCTTCATCACGTAGTAGGCCGTATCGTTCTCATCGAAGAAATCGGTCACCTCCACGATGTGTGGCTCCTCCAGCCGCGCCAGTCGTTGTGCCTCCTTATAGAACTTCTCGCGCATCTGGTCGAAAGTGTCGCGGTTGTCCTTCACGCTTACGGTGACACGATTGCCCTCACGCTGGTTAATGCCCCGCATAAAAAACTCCTTCACAGCCAGGCGCTTGCCCAGTCGTGCGTGCTCCACCTCGTAGGTATTACCGAAACCGCCCGATGCGATATGTCGCACCACGCGCAGCTCGCCCTGTTTCAGAAGGGCGCCAATGGGCAGCATCTCTTCCTGTTCTGTCGTCATAGTAGCAATCTTAATGGTGCAAAGATACGAAGAAAAGTCTAAACGGCCAAACTTTTGCCTCTTCAATGCGGAAATAATGAAAATAATTGGCGGAAAAGATTGCTGAATGAAAAAATTGCATTACCTTTGCACCGCCGTTGGAGGAAGCCCTGCTTGTTGAGGGGTACCGGCGGAAAGATAAATTGCATAGAAATATGAAAGTAATGAAATTCGGCGGAACGTCCGTAGGTTCCGTAAAAAGCATTTTGAGCTTAAAAGAAATTGTGGAGGCAGAGGCTCGGACGCAACCTGTCGTAGTAGTAGTAAGTGCACTGGACGGCATCACCGACAAACTGATTGCCATGTCGCAGATGGCAAAGCAGGGCGACGAGCGCTATCGCGAGGAATTCGACGCGATGGTGAAGCGCCACCACCTGATGATAGACACCATCATTCAGGACGACAAAAAGCGCATTGACTTACTTAATAATGTAGACCAGCTCTTCGACCAGCTGAAGAGCATCCTCTACGGTGTGTTCCTCATTCACGACCTGTCGAAGAAGACCGAGCTCACTATCGTCTGCTATGGCGAGCGCCTCAGTTCGCACATCGTGGCCACGATGGTGAAGAACGGTGTACGCATGAACAGCCGCGACTTTATACGCACCGAGAAGAAACAGGGCAGGCACGTACTCGACACCGAACTGACGAAGCAACTGGTGAAGGAAGCCTTCAGTTCAGCATGTGGCTGTGGCACAGCCACAAACCGCACGGTCTATGTTGTGCCAGGATTCATTGCCCGCGACCGCGACACCCACGAGACCACCAACCTGGGACGTGGAGGTAGCGACTACACCGCTTCTATAATAGCAGCCACGCTCGATGCCGACATTCTAGAGATATGGACCGACGTTGACGGCTTTATGACTGCCGACCCGAAGGTCATCAAGAGTGCCTACACCATCAACGAACTGTCGTATGTGGAGGCGATGGAACTGTGCAACTTCGGTGCCAAGGTCATCTATCCGCCCACCATCTACCCCGTCTGCGTGAAGAATATCCCCATCAGGGTTAAGAACACCTTCAACCCCGAGCATCCGGGAACCCTCATCAAACAGAAGATTGAGAACGACCAAAAACCCATCAAGGGTATATCATCCATCAAGGGCACCAGCCTCATAACGGTGACGGGCCTCTCCATGGTGGGTGTCATTGGCGTGAACCGACGCATCTTCACCACCTTGGCCAACAAAGGCATCTCCGTGTTCATGGTCAGCCAGGCTTCATCAGAGAACTCCACCTCTATCGGTGTGCGCGACGAGGACGCCGCTGCTGCTGCCGAGGTGCTGAACGCTGAGTTTGCCAAGGAGATAGAGACGGGCGCCATGTTCCCCATGCAGGTGGAGAGCGGACTAGCCACCATCGCCATCGTGGGTGAGAACATGAAGCAGACACCAGGCATCGCCGGCAAGTTGTTCGGAACACTGGGCAGAAGTGGCATCAGCGTCATCGCCTGCGCCCAGGGAGCCTCAGAGACCAACATCTCGTTCGTGGTCGACGGACGGTTCCTGCGCAAGTCGCTCAATGTGCTCCACGACTCGTTCTTCCTCTCAGAATACAAGGTGCTGAACCTGTTCATCTGTGGTATCGGCACCGTGGGTGGCATGTTGCTCGAACAGATACGGACGCAGCAGCAGTTCCTCATGCAGACAAAACGACTGAAGCTGAACGTCGTGGGAATATCCGACGTGGACAACTTCGTGCTCGACCGCGACGGCATCGACCTGGATGGATACGAGAAGACTCTGCGTGCCGGCTATCCTGCCAACACTGAGCACATGCGCGACGAGATAGTGAAGATGAATATCTTCAACTCCGTCTTCGTAGACTGTACGGCCAGCCGCCAGATAGCCACACTTTATCAGACCTTCCTTGAGCACAACATCAGTGTGGTGGCCGCTAACAAGATAGCCGCCTCGAGCGACTACGACAGCTACATGAAGCTGAAGCAGACGGCACGCGACAAGGGAGTGTGGTTCCGCTACGAGACCAACGTCGGTGCCGGACTCCCCATCATCGGCACCATCAACGACCTCTGCAACTCGGGCGACAAAATTCTGAAGATTGAGGCCATCCTCAGCGGAACGCTCAATTTCATCTTCAACGAGATAGCGGCCGATGTGCCGTTCTCAGAGACCGTGCGCCGAGCCAAAGAGCAGCGCTACTCAGAGCCCGACCCGCGTATCGACCTCAGTGGTACCGACGTCATCCGCAAACTGGTCATCCTCACACGCGAGGCTGGCTACAAGGTGGAGCAGGACGACGTGGAGAAACATCTCTTCGTGCCCGACAGCTACTTTGAGGGAAGCATCGATGACTTCTGGAAGCGTCTGCCCGATCTCGATGCCGACTTCGAGGCACGCCGCAAGGTGCTCGAGGCCGAGGGCAAGCGATGGCGATTCGTAGCTACAATGGAAGCCGACGAACAGAACCCGTCGTCGTTCAAGACCAGCGTCGCACTGAAGGAGGTGCCCTACGGACATCCGTTCTACGGACTGGAAGGCTCCAACAACATCGTGATGCTTACCACCGAGCGCTACAAGGAGTATCCCATGCTCATTCAGGGCTACGGCGCCGGAGCTGCCGTCACGGCAGCTGGCGTGTTTGCCAACATTATGAGCATCGCCAACATCTGATACCAACCATAACCCCTCCCAACAGGGAGGGGCTTTTTTCGTTCACGATTATGAAGCATATCGTTATTTTAGGCGATGGTATGGCTGACCACCAGGTGGAACGCCTCGGAGGAAAGACACTCCTGCAATATGCCCACCCTGAATGTATGAACCGCCTCGCTCGCGAAGGGCGCTGCGGCAGGCTCATCACCGTGCCTGAAGGATTCCCTCCTGGCAGTGAGGTGGCCAACACGGCCATACTCGGATACGACCTGAACAAGGTCTACGAAGGGCGCGGGCCGTTGGAAGCGGCCTCAATAGGCTACGACATGGCCGACAACGACTTCGCCATACGCTGTAACATCATCACCCTCGAGGATGGCAAAATCATCACCCACAATGGGGGCAACCTGCAAACGGAAGATGCACGCACACTCATTGACTACCTCAATGAGCACCTCGCCAAACCCGTCAACGAACGAGAGGGCTGCGAGCGCGTGAAGTTCATTTGCGGCATACAATACCGCCACCTCCTCGTTATCAAGGGTGGCAACAAGCATATCGCCTGCAACCCGCCCCACGACCACCCCAACGAGCCGTGGCGTCCCCTGCTGGTGAAGCCCGCCCCCAGTCAGCTATGCTGCCACACTGTGGCAGCCAATAAGGACAGGCTGACGCCAGAGCAGACCGCCGACCTGATGAACGAACTCATCTTACGTTCTCAGGAGTTGCTGCCCCGGCACCCCTACAACCTGGCGAAAGCTGCCCAAGGCGAACGCCAGGCCAATAGCATCTGGCCGTGGAGCGGCGGCTATCGTCCATCCATGCAGACCCTGATGCAGCAGTATCCGCAAGTGAAGTCGGGGGCAGTCATCTCGGCTGTTGACCTCATTCAGGGCATCGGCAAATACGCCGGACTCCGCATCATCAAAGTGCCCGGCGCCACAGGTCTGGCCGATACGAACTACGAGGGAAAGGCGCAGGCCGCCATCGAGGCCTTGAAGACCGACGACTTCGTCTTCGTACATGTAGAGGCCACCGACGAGGCTGGCCACGATGGCGACCTCGACCTGAAACTGCGGGCCATCGATTATTTGGATCAGCGCCTCATCCGCCCCATCGTCGAAGCTATAGAGCAGATGGACGAGCCTGTCTGCATAGCCGTGCTGCCCGACCATCCCACGCCCGTTGAGTTGCGCATACATGTTAGCGAGCCAGTCCCCTTCCTTATATATTATAGAGGTATAGAGGCCGACGACGTTCAGCAATACGATGAGGTGTCGTGTGTGGCAGGCAGTTTTGGCCTGTTGCGGCTCGACGAGTTTATGAAAGCGTTTATGAGTGCGTAAGCCCTTACTTACGTTAAATTATCAAAAAGAACGGGGTTGCAGTTTGCAATTTCGTTCTTTTTTATTACTTTTGCTAACGAAATACAACCAAACTAATCTAACAACAATAATTCTACACGTATGAAAGACTTACAGATGTTTATCAATGGCCAGTTCTGCGGGAGCTCGAACGGCAAGTGGATTGATGTGTTGAACCCCTCGACCGAGGAAGTTATCTCACGCCAGCCGGAAGGCACTATCGAGGACGTGAACCGTGCCCTCGACGCTGCCCGCGCTGCCCAAAAGGCCTGGGCCAAGACACCCGCCATCGAGCGAGCTCAGTATCTGCTGAAGTTTGCTGCCGGCATCAAGGCACGCGAGCAGGAGTTCACCGAGATTATCATGCGCGAGCAGGGCAAGACCCGCAACTGGGCTGCCATCGAGGTGGGCGCCACCATTGCTTACTTTGAGTATATGGCTACATTCGCACGTCATATCGAGGGGGAGATTATCCCCAGCGACCGTCCGAATGAGACTATCCTCCTGACGAAGAAGCCCATCGGCGTGGTGGCAGGCATACTGCCTTGGAACTTCCCCTTCTTCCTTATTGCACGCAAGGCCGGTGCTGCTTTGATAGCAGGCTGCACTATCGTCATCAAGCCCAGTCAGCTGACGCCCGAGAACTGTACCGAGTTTGCCAAGGTGGTGGCCGAGAGCGGACTGCCCGCAGGCGTCATCAACATCGTTACGGGCAAGGGCAGCGTCATCGGTAATGAGATGGCAGGAAGTCCGAAGATCGACATCGTGTCGGTGACAGGTTCCGTGGGAGCAGGCGAGAGCATCATGGCAGCCGCATCGAAGAATATCACCAAGGTCAGCCTCGAGCTGGGAGGCAAGGCTCCTGCCATTGTGATGAAGGATGCCGACCTGGAGCGTGCTGCTCAGTGGATTGTCGACAGCCGCATTGGTAACAACGGTCAGATATGCAACAACGCCGAGCGCGTCTACGTGCAGAAGGAAGTGAAGGCCGCATTCACAAAGATCCTAGTCGACAAGATGAAGGCCGTGAAGGTGGGTGACCCCTGTAAGGATGCAAGCGTCGACATGGGCCCGCTGGTGGAGCAGCGTGCGTTGGAGAGTGTCACGGAGAAAGTGGAGCGTGCCATCAAGCAGGGCGCCAAGCTGCTGTGCGGCGGCCATAGGGTAGGAGAGAAAGGCTACTTCTATGCCGCTACCGTACTCGACGACTGCCGCCAGGACATGGACATCATCCACGAGGAGACCTTCGGTCCCGTCATTCCGCTGGTAGAATTCAGCGACATCGACGAGGCCATTAAGTTTGCCAACGACTGCGAGTATGGCCTGGCTTCGAGCATCTTCACCAAGGATCTGAACATTGCAGTGAAGGCCTGCCGCGAGCTGGAGTTTGGCGAGACCTACATCAACCGCGAGCACTTTGAAGCCATTCAGGGCTTCCATGCCGGCATGAAGAAGAGCGGCATCGGTGGTGCCGACGGTAAGCATGGCGTCGACGAGTACCTCGTCACCCACGTCACCTATCTTGATACTTACGAAGACATGTAAGATGAAGATTGGACTATTTGTTCCCTGCTATGTCGACGCGCTCTACCCCGAGGTAGGCGTGTCGACATATAGGTTGCTGAAGAGCCTTGGCCTCGACGTTGACTACCCCGAGCGGCAGACCTGCTGCGGACAACCTATGGGCAATGCCGGTTTCGAGCGCATGGCCGTGCCGTTGGCAAAGACCTTCGACGAGCTCTTTTCACCCTACGACTATGTTGTTGCCCCATCGGCCAGTTGTGCCGCCTATGCCAGGTTCTTCCATCCTGGCTTGATGAAAGGTCAGAAGTGTGAGGCGGCTGGAAAGACCATGGACTTGGTGGAATTCCTGCACGACATTGTGAAAGTGAAGAACCTGCCCGCCCGTTTCCCGCACAAGGTCAGCGTGCATAATTCCTGTCATGGCGTGAGGGAGCTGGGACTGTCCTCGCCTTCAGAGCGCAATGTGCCCCGCTTCAATAAGATTATCGATCTGCTAAGCCTGGTGGAAGGCATCGAGGTGGTAGAACCCGAACGCCCCGACGAGTGCTGCGGCTTTGGCGGCATGTTTGCCATTGAGGAGCAGGCCGTGTCAGCCCGCATGGGACTGGAGAAGGTGCGCCGCCATATTGCTACCGGTGCCGAATACATCACGGGGCCCGACTCGTCGTGCCTCATGCACATGCAGGGTGTGGCCGAGAAACAGGGCCTCGACATCAAGTTCATCCACGTAGCACAAATCCTTTCCGCCGGCCTATGAGTACGAAACATTCCAACGCTGCAAAGGCTTATTTGCAGGACGATGCCGTGGTGACACGCCACGACCAGACGTTCTTCGGTGTGCGCCAGAAGCGCGACTGCATGGCTCAGTCGTTGCCCGAATGGGAAGACCTGCGCGAGGCTGCCAACCAAATCAAGAAGCACACGGCCACCCACCTGGCCGACTACTTGGAGCAGTTCGAGCAGAACGCTGTGAAAAACGGCGTACACGTTCACTGGGCTCAGGATGCCAACGAGTACAACCACATTGTGCTCTCTATCCTCTCATCGCATGGCGTGAAGAAAGTGGTGAAGAGCAAGAGTATGCTCACCGAGGAGTGCCACCTGAACGAGAATCTTGAGGATAAAGGCATCGATGTGGTTGAGACCGACCTTGGCGAGCGCATCCTCCAGATGATGCAGCTGGCGCCCAGCCACATTGTCATGCCAGCCCTCCATGTGCACCGCGAGGCGATAGGCGACACCTTCCGCCAGCTAATCCCCGATTTCGACCAGATTGCCGCTGCATATAGCTCAGTCAACGGCGGTTTACCCACCGATAAGAACGACCCCACCTTCCTCACCTTCGTGGCCCGTATGCATCTGCGCCAGCAGTTTGCCGAGGCCGACGCAGGCATGACAGGTGCCAACTTCGGCATTGCCGAGACGGGCGACGTGGTGGTATGCACGAACGAGGGCAACGCCGACATGTCGACCTCTATACCCAAGTTGCACATTGTATCGATGGGAATAGAAAAGCTCATCCCCAACTATCAGTCTATGGGCGTGTTCCAACGCTTGCTGGCCCGTTGTGGCACAGGACAGGAGACCACCGTCTACACCAGTCACTTCCGCGGCCCCCGTCCTGGCGGCGAGATGCACATCATTCTTGTCGACAACGGGCGTAGCAGCATCCTGGGCAACGAGGAGCACTGGCAGACACTGAAGTGTATGCGCTGCGGTGCCTGCATGAACACGTGTCCCGTCTATCGTCGCTCTGCCGGCTACAGCTATACTTACTTCATCCCCGGCCCCATTGGCGTGAACCTGGGCATGTTGCGCGACCCGCATACCTATTACGACAACGTGTCAGCCTGTTCGCTCTGTTGCTCGTGCGACAACGTGTGTCCTGTAAAGGTTGACCTCTCAACGCAGATTTATCGCTGGCGCCAGCAGCTAGAGTCGCTCGGACATGCCAGCAGCATGAAGAAAATGATGTCGGCCGGCATGGCATTCATGTTCAAGCGTCCCGCCGTCTACAAAGGAGCCCTGCGCCTTGATCGTATCGTCAACTGGATTCCAAGCCCGCTGATGAACCTCAGCGTGAACCCCTGGGCCTATGGACATAAGATGATGAAATTCCCCAAGAAGTCGTTCCACCAACTATGGAAGAAGAAAGAACTATGAGTGCAAAGGAAGATATTCTGGCACGGCTGCGCAAGAACACCCGTGAGACCTACGACATGCCCGACCTGGACGGGCTTAGCCCTCTGACCTTTCCAGACCCCGTGGCCGAATTTATCAAGAAGACCACGACCACGGCTGGCGCCCAGCTCGTTGAGATGAAAGCCTCCGACAGCTTGAACGACGTGATTCGCCGCGCCTGTCCCGATGCTGCTATTGTGGCCAGCAACCTGCCCGAGGTGGAGGCGCAGCTGAACCCCGACACCGTGGCTGATGTCCGCGAGCTGATGAAGGCCGACGTCGGCGTCATTGCAGGTCACATTGGCGTGGCCGAGAATGCCTGCATCTGGATTCCACAGACGATGAAAGAGAAGGCCATCTGCTTTGCCTCTCAGCAGCTGGTCATCGTGCTCAGCCGCGACGCCATCGTCAGCAACATGCACGAGGCCTATGCCCGCATTGCTGCCTCGAAGGATTATTTCGCACCCTATCCCTTCGGCACGTTCATCAGCGGCCCCAGCAAGACAGCCGATATTGAGGGCGCCTTGGTCTATGGAGCGCAGGCAGCCCGTGGAGTCACCGTTGTGCTGACCTGACTGAGTAGGGGGGGGCATCAGGAAACTGACTTGTTAAAAACCGTAACACGGCCCGTTTCGGGTCGTGTTACGGTTTTTATCGTTGTCTGGCCTAAATACGCCTGAGCTCGGCCTAAGGACGGCGCAATGAGCCTTCTTTCGTCAATGATTTCAATGATGGCTGTCCACTAATCATCGCAACAGCTTGATTGGAGTGAATGAATGTAAGGAAAATTCAAATATGCGGAAAGAGCCGTTTAACAAGGTTTTTGGAAAAGCACCGCTTTGAGGGTGGAAAAGGACAGCTTTTTGACCCGAAAAGCGGTACTTTGAGGCTCTTAGAGCGGTGCTTCCCTTTTTGTGGGAATATTCATGTAAAGAAAATTCACAACCTACTCCGGTCTTGCATGTTCCACTATCCCGACAAACTCCCTCATCGCCACGATACTTAGGCCGAACTCACATTGAGTGAAGTCACTGTGTTTTCCTGTCGGGCCCCCCCTGCGGCCCATGCACGTGGAATATGGGCTGGGCCAATCGGCGTATCGGGGGAGTGCGGATTTCAGTTTTTTTAAGGATTGTAATGACTGTGATAGGCTTTTTTTTTTGTATTTTTGCCGACGATAATCATAACACGCTGAAACCGATGTTGGAACTGAACGAGGTCTGTCTGAAAACCGACAATGCCATTGACCGTCACACGCTGACAATGATAGCCAACGAGGGCCAGGTGACCTGTCTCACGGGAGCCACTGCCCAGCATCGCACCCAGCTGCTCCTGGCCATGCTGGGTCTGACGCCCGTTGCTACGGGCTACATCAGCATCGACGGCGAACCCGTGACGCCAGCCTCCTCCCACCGTATGCGCCGCCAGATGGCCTATGTGCCCGACGGGCTGCCCGCACATGGCGAGGTGATAGTCTACGAGCCTCCTACGGCCCAAGATGTGTTCCGCCTGAAGGTGAACCGTCAGCAGCATTATTCCACAGAACTGCTGAGCAAGGAACTTCACGCCATTGCACCGCAGGAACAATGGGACGACAGGCTGCGTCTGCTGGCTACGGCGGTGCTGTTGCAACGCCACGTGCTGCTGGTCGACAATCCGCCTGCCACGGCTGCCAGCTACCTTTGCCGACAGGCCGAGGCGGGGCGCGTGGTCATCGTGTCGAGTAGCGACGAGACCATTGTCAGCATGGCCGACAGCGTGATTGAGGTGTAAACGAAAATGCAAGGATAGGATGAATTTAGCCGACATTTCAATATGGGGCGCCATTTTGGTGCTGTTCCTCACGGCCATTGCCGTAGCCTTTTTCTTCATCGTCGACCGGCGGTTGACACTGATGCTGGTGAAGGCACTGGGCGTCATGGCCGTACAGACGATAGGCGTAGGCCTCTATATGCATCTGCTCTATAAGGCCGACAACTGGTGGCTTGACCTGCTGTGGCTGGCACTCATGTCGGCCCTAGTGGCTTATGTGGCGTTGCACCGTGTGCACCCGTCGGGCCTGCATCTGCTCATTCCCGTGGCGGGAGCCGTTCTGGGCGGGTGTGTGGTGGCTGGCGGCAGCCTGATGCTGTGTTTCCGTGCCATGCCGTCGCGCCAGCTGCTACTGCCCGTAGCCGCTGTCGTGCTGGGCATACTCCTCACGTCGACCATCGGTGCCCTGCGCACCTATCTGGCCAGTTTGCGCCGCACCCGCGACCATCGCATCTATCTGCTGGCAAACGGTGCCTCCCACGTCGAGTCGCTCATACCCAGCGTGCGCCGTGCGCTGAAGGCATCCATCGTGCCCCTCATAGGGCGCCTGGGCATACCCGTGGTGGTGGCCATGCCGATGCTTTTTGCAGGAATGCTGCTGGGGGGCGTATCACCAGAAGCAGCTGCCTTCAGCACGGTACTGGTGGCAGCTGCATCGATAGTGGCAACGGTCGTGTCAGCCGTCATGTTGTTCTGGCTGCTCGACAGTTATCTCTTCAGCAAGACAGGAGATAGGCTTTGAAGTCGGCAAAGTCCTTCGACATCGGCACGCTCTGCTTCGTACCCTTCATAAAGGCCTGCAGACGCTCGGGAATCTCGACGTCGATGCCCAGAATCTCGTCTACCTTTTCCTTGAATTTTGCCGGATGGGCCGTTTCGCAGAACACGCCCACCTCGCCCGGCTGTAGTTGCTCCTCCAGGGCGCGATAGCCACAGGCACCGTGCGGGTCGAGTATGTAGCCTGTCTCGGCGTAGCACTGGCGCATGGTCTCGCGTATCTGGTCGTCGCTATAGGTGGCACCGCTGATGAGACTGGTGATGCGTTGGTGGGTTTCCTCGGACGACAGTTTGCCGTTCTCGGAATACAGGTTGATGATGCGGGCAAAGTTGCTCGGGTCGCCCACGTCCATGGCATTGGCCAGTGTCTGCTTCGACGGCTTCGGCTCGTATTGGCCCGTCTGCAGGTAGTTGTAGAACACGTCGTTGGCATTGTTGGCTGCAATGAAGCGCTTCACGGGCAGACCCATCTCGTGGCCGAAGAGGGCAGAGCAGATGTTTCCGAAGTTGCCCGAGGGGACGCATACGACGATGTCGGAGTTGAGGGACTGTGAGGCGAGGCGCGCCACGGCATTGAAATAGTAGAACGCCTGGGGCAGGAAGCGGGCCACGTTGATGCTGTTGGCCGAGGTGAGCATCATGTGGCGGTTCAGTTCCTCGTCCATGAAGGCATTCTTCACCAGCGCCTGGCAATCGTCGAACACGCCGTCAACCTCAATGGCCGTGATGTTCTGGCCCAGCGTGGTGAACTGGCACTCCTGGATGGGGCTCACCTTCCCTTTGGGGTAGAGCACGTAGACGTGGATGCCTTCCACGCCGAGGAAGCCGTTGGCCACGGCGCTGCCGGTGTCGCCGCTGGTGGCCACGAGCACGTTCACTGTCTTGCCTGTTGCTGTGTCCCGGCAACAAACTGAGCCACTGCGCAGGAAATACTGAAGCATACGTGCCATGAAGCGGGCGCCCACGTCCTTGAAGGCCAGCGTGGGGCCGTGGAACAGCTCCAGGGCGTAAATGTTCTCCTTCACCTTCACCACCGGACAGTCGAACCGCAGGGTGTCGTAGACTAGATCCTGCAGACCGTCGAGGTCGATGTCGTCGCCAAAGAAACTGGCGGCAACGTTGAAAGCAATGTCCTGGAAGCGCATCTTAGGCATGTCGGCAAAGAACGCCTTCGGCAGCTTGTTGATGTGGTCGGGCATATAAAGCCCACGGTCTTCGGCCAGTCCTTTAACGACGGCCTTCTGCAAATCGGCTACGGGAGCCTTCCCATTGGTGCTGTAGTATTTCATCTCAATATAGTTTTGCTGGTGCAAAGGTAATGATTTGTTTTGACATGGAGAAACGAATTGCCCTTTTTTTAGTGTACCGCTCCGAAATAATATGGCTGGGGAGAAGAAAGAAAAATGGCTTTTTTCTTTGTGTTTTGCTCCGTTTGCACTATCTTTGCAGCCGACTATTCGATACAACGAAAGCAGACATGAATGATAACAATACAGCCCCCACCCCCTGCCCCTCCCTTCAAGGGGAAAGGCAACAGGTAGGCGAGCTTGCTCGGGCACTCGACCTTGGTCGCTTGCTACCGAAGGGACGCAAGAATGGGGCAGGGGGTGTGGTCTGTAACTATAATTATATAGAAGCATGATAGCGAAGAATGACTGCCGGATGCCGGCCGAGTGGGAACCACAAAGCAGCGTTCAATTGACATGGCCACACAAGGACACCGACTGGGCACCCATGCTCGACGAGGTGCTGAAGACCTACGAAGTGATGGCCCTTGAGATTCGTAAGCGCGAACCGCTGCTGATCATTGGGCCGCCCAGCGACGACACGTGGGCTCGCGACCACGGGTTCATCACGCTGAAGACCTCTCACTCCGGAGGAGGACAGGAGGAAACTTTACTCCTTGACTTCAAGTTTAACGGCTGGGGCGAGAAGTTCCCTGCCAGTAAGGACAACGCCTTGAACCGTCGGCTATATGACGAGGGCAGGGTGGTGGGCCGCTATGTTGACCATCTGGACTTCGTGCTGGAAGGCGGAAGCATCGAGAGCGACGGACGCGGCACCATCTTCACCACGTCGCAGTGTCTGCTGGCTCCCCACCGCAACCAGCCGCTGACGAAGGCCGAGATAGAGGAGCACCTGAAGCAGTATCTCTTTGCCGATCGTGTGCTATGGATTGACCATGGACAGCTCACGGGCGACGATACCGACGGGCACATCGACACGCTGGTGCGCATTGCTCCCGACGACACATTGTTATACGTGGGGTGTGACGATCCCGATGACGAGCAGTATGAAGAACTGCGGCTCATGGAGCAGCAGCTGAATACATTCAGGACGCAGGAGGGGAAGCCCTACCGGCTTTTGAGGTTACCTTTGCCGCGGCCTATCTACGAAGGAGAAGACCGATTGCCAGCCACTTATGCCAACTTCCTCGTCATCAACGGCGCCGTGCTCTGTCCCACTTACAACCAGCCCGACCTTGATGCTGAGGCACTGCGCATCGTCGGACAGGCCTTCCCCGGAAGGGAGGTGGTGGGCATCGACTGCCGCTCGCTCATACGCCAGCACGGCTCGCTCCACTGTTGCACCATGCAGTATTATTGATTAAACCACATAACTACACTATGAGAATAGGAATCATTCAGCAGCACAATACAGCCGACGGCGAAGACAACAAGATCCGGTTGGCAAGGAAGATAACCAGTCTGGCACAAGACGGAGCCGAGCTCGTAGTCCTGCAAGAGCTACACAACTCCCTTTACTTCTGTCAGACAGAAGACGTCGACGTGTTCGACTTGGCCGAGCCCATCCCAGGCCCGTCGACCGACTTCTACGGCCGCTTGGCCAAGGAGTGCGGCGTGGTGCTGGTCACCTCGCTCTTTGAGCGCAGGGCACCAGGACTGTACCACAACACAGCCGTGGTGTTCGAGAAAGACGGCACCATAGCCGGCCGCTATCGCAAGATGCACATCCCCGACGACCCCTGCTACTATGAGAAGTTCTACTTCACACCGGGCGACCTGGGATTTAAGCCCATCCAGACCTCCGTGGGCTGCCTGGGAGTGCTCGTCTGCTGGGATCAGTGGTATCCCGAAGCTGCCCGCCTCATGGCCCTGCAGGGTGCCCAGCTGCTCATATATCCCACAGCCATTGGTTATGACCCCAACGACACTTCCGAGGAGCAGCAGCGCCAACGCCGGGCCTGGCAAACGGTGATGCGTGGCCATGCTGTGGCCAACGGGCTGCCCGTCGTAGCCGTCAATAGGGTGGGGAACGAGGAGTGTGCATCAACCTGCAGCTCTCAGCTCTTCTGGGGCACCTCATTCGTCTGCGGGCCGCAGGGCGAGCTGCTCCATGAAGCCTCCGAAACCGACGAGGAGAGCACCATCGTGACTGTCGACATGCTGCGTTCTGAGCAGGTGCGTCGTTGGTGGCCCTTCCTGCGCGACCGTCGCATCGAAGCCTATGGCGACATCACCAAGCGTTTTATTGACTAAATCCATTTCCAGCTATGAAAAGCTGATATGCTGGAGGAGAACGACTATGCCATGCCCGTTCAGACGCTGCAATCGGCCAAGACGGCAGGGAAGCTCACCCCGACAGGCGAATGGCTGATGGTTATGCTCGGCTAATAGTCACTATTCCTTTTCAAGATACCCGTTGAAGCTGACTGGGTCGCGCTGCAAGGGCCGCACGTGGATGTAGGCCTGGCCCGTATCATGTATCTCAATGCGATAATGATACGAGTCCTCCTTTGTCTTCACATCCATCTCCAGTTGCGAGGCGTTCCCCTTCGTGCTCAGCCTGTAGTTCACAACAGGAGCCTCGAAGTTGAGCCCTTGCGAAGGCGTAACCATCGGGGCCTGATATGCCTGTCCCAGATAAGGCAGGTAGCTCTGCATGGTGTCGCCCCTCAGCTCAAGGAAGAAATCGGGCGTCACCGTACGCGAGCCATACCTCATCGTGTTCATCGTTGTCACGCCGATATGTACACGCCTCGTGGCCACAGCCTCAGCCACGGCCTTGCGCATCATCCCGCGCTGCTCCTTTCGCTGTTCCTTTTGCTGTTGGGTGGCACAGCCCGCAATCAGCATCGCCGCCAGCACCATAGAAATAATAGTCTTCTTCATATTCATGTCCTCCTGTTCTCAAGGCTGGTTTGAAACTTGGGAAAGAGACGGGCCATGACGTCTCTTCTTGTTCCTTCCGCAAAAGTAGGGAATTATTTCGATGCCGCCAAACATTTCCCCACTTTTTTGTGTCAGCACACAGGCCATTAGCAGAAGAGGTGGAAAAAGAATGTTAAATAAGCAAAAGGAATAGTAAAAGGTTTGTGCACCTCGATTATTCTTCATACCTTTGCATGGCTTAAAACGGGTCTGAGCTGACAATAGTTTGGTGGCCCCTGCGAATAAGCAAGTGAATTCTGGTCGGTTCATCTAACGGTTAGGATACAAGATTCTCAATCTTGGCATAAGGGTTCGATTCCCTTACCGACTACCAGAAGAAAGATTTGCCACGGCAAGGGAAGAGAACCAGAGGGGGTTCTCTTTTTTCGTGTATGCAAGGAGCGTGACGGTGGTTGTGACCCCGCGTGACGGCGGTTGTGACCCCGCGTGACGGTAGGCAGAGGGTCACGGTGCTGCCCCTTATTGGCAGTGCCCACAAGAATGAAGGAAGGAAACCTTCACAGGCTTCCTTCCTTTGCCACCTGCAATGATTTGGATGCAGGTGAATGGTACGAAGAGTATGAGTCTCACGACTAATAATCTTCCAATTTAACCTTAATAATCTAATACCATGAAAAACACATTGCAAATATACGGTTTTTTTTCTATAATTCAGCTTGTTAGCCGCTATTCACAGACGGATTTAATGTTATTTAACTAAACCGTATGGCTTTTCACCGCTTTACTGGTTGTTTTTTTGACTAAAATGACTACCTTTGCACCACACTAAGAATCAACGTTGAAATACTGAAGAGTAAAAAGATGAAGATGAGACCTTTCTTCGCTGTCGCCTCTGTGGCCGTTGGTTTGCTGATGGCTGCGGGGTGCGGAGGTGAGCCTTCTGCTTCGACGGCCGTGAAAAAGGAGGCCGTGCCAATAGTGTCTGGTAGCAGCGACAAGACGGTGTATGGCATCGCTTGCGATGGCTGCAACGACACCCTTGTGATTTTCCTGCGTTTGCCCTATAATGGTTCTGACCCCGATACACTCGACATCCTTGATGCTTCGCGCAACCATCAGGTGTTCGGCGTACCTCGCATCGGCGACAGACTGGCTATGATGCTCAATGAAAGCGATGCCAAGGTGGCCGACCAGGTGGTGGTGACCGAGGATCTGCTGGGGCTGTGGTGCTACAAAGTGCTGCCGACCCTGCGCCACACTGCCGACATGGAAGGCCAGAGCGAGGAGCAGACGATAAGGCAGCTGTCCGACTCACTGCGCCAGTTGCTCAAAGTTGAGCGCGAGTATGGCTTCTATATCAAAACCGACAGCGTGGCCTTCCCCTACGGCATGAGCGGCAGGGTTGCCACCACCGACGAGGAGAGCGTGATAGATTATCCGAAGCCCAAGCGCTATCACCAATGGGTGATTCACGACGGCCGGCTGGTGCTCACCACCACCGCCTTCGACTCGCTGGGCGTGCAGCACGTCACTGGGGCCGACACGGTGGAGTTTGTACAGCTGACGGCCGACACGCTGGTGCTGCGCTACCCCGACGGCGACCACGGCTTCTACCGCAAGATTGAGGATACACAAAAGAATAACTAACTGATAAATACCGTAAAAAACGATGAAGGATTTTTTTAAGTATATGTTGGCCACCATGTGTGGCATCATTGTGCTCTCCATTCTGGGAGCCATCATCATGGTGATTGTGGTGCTCGGTATCATTTCCGGCAGCGAGAAGAGCGTAAAAGCCAAAGAGAACTCGGTGTTCGTGCTGAAGCTATCGGGCATGGTGTCCGAGCGAACCGAGGACAACGGCCCCCTGACATCACTCCTTGGCGGTGTTACCAACGAGATGGGACTCGACGACATCGTCAGTGCCATTCAGAAAGCCAAGGTCGAAGAGAACATCAAAGGTATCTACATCGAGGGAGGCGTTTGTACGTTCGACTCGCCGGCCACGGCACAGCAGATTCGTGATGCGCTGGTCGACTTCAAGCGCAGCGGCAAGTGGGTATATGCCTTTGGCGACCAGTACCTGCAGGCAAGCTATTATGTCTGCTCGGCTGCCGACTCGGTGTACCTCAATCGTACGGGTATGGTCGATTTCAGGGGACTGGGCGGAAAGAGCTATTACCTCAAAGGATTATACGACAAGCTGGGAGTGGAGTATAAGGTGGCCCGTGTGGGCAGGTACAAGAGCTATGTGGAGAGCGTCACACGCACCGACATGAGTGCCGACGACAGCTTGCAGCGTGCCACTTACCTGAACGGGATATGGAACCATTGGGCCGACCAGATGGCCAAGAGCAGACGCGTGACCGTTGACCAGCTGAACAAGACGGCCAACGACAGCATCATGCTCTTTGCCTCTATCGACGACTACAAACAGGCAGGACTGATAGACCGCGCCATGTATCCCGACGAGATGAAGACCATCGTGCGCAAGAAACTGGGAGTGAAGGAGGACGAAGAAATCAATCAGCTGACGCTCGACGACATGATTCACCTGAAGCCTGCCAAGAAGGTCAAGGAGAAGGGCGACGAGGTGGCCATCTATTATGCTTACGGCAGCATCATCGATGAGCTGCAGAGCGGACTGAGCGTAAGCCACGACATTGTGGGAACGCAGACCGTGCGCGACCTGCAGGCACTGGCCGACAACAAGGATGTGAAGGCCGTGGTGTTGCGCGTGAACTCAGGCGGTGGCAGTGCTGTCGCCTCAGAGCAGATATGGAGGGCCGTCAACCTGCTGAAGAAGAAGAAGCCCGTGGTGGTGTCGATGGGTGGCGTGGCCGCATCGGGCGGATACATGATCAGTTGCGGTGCCAACTATATCTTTGCCGAGCCTACCACCATCACTGGCTCGATAGGCATCTTCGGACTCATTCCTAACTTCAGTGGCCTGGTGACCCAGAAACTGGGCGTCACCTGGGACGGTGTGCAGACGCACCAGTACTCCGACTATGATACGAACCTCATCTTTGGCGACGAGAACAGCCAGGAACTGCAATATATGCAGGCCTATGTCGACCGTGGCTATGAGAATTTCCTCGGCATTGTGGCCCAGGGGCGTGGCATGACCAAAGACCAGGTGCACGAGATAGCACAGGGCCGCGTCTGGATGGCCACCGATGCCCTCGGCATCAAGCTGGTAGACCAGCTGGGCTCGCTCAACGACGCCGTGAAGAAGGCCGCACAGCTGGCCAAGATGTCAGAGTATCACACCAAGGCATATCCTGAGAAGGAGAAATGGTTTAGCAAGCTGATTGATGGCGAGGAAGACGTGCCCGGCACCTACCTCGACGGCAGACTGCGCCAGTGTCTGGGAGAGCTCTACGAGCCCCTCATGCAGCTGCGCCAAGAGCAGCAGATGGGCATCATGCAGGCCAGAATACCCTTCAGCGTCACTGTGAAATAGCGTGAAATAGAGTACGGTTCCCCCTTATGGAAGGCGACTTCATCAAGATCAACGAGTCATTGCTGCCCCTGAGCTGGATCTACGGCCTTGGCGTCAAGCTGCGCAACTTCTGCTTCGACGTGGGCCTGCTCAAGAGCCGCTCGTTCCATGTGCCAGTCATCTCCGTGGGCAACATCACCGTAGGCGGCACAGGCAAGACACCACACGTGGAGTACCTCGTCAGGCTGCTGAAGGAGAAGTACCACGTGGCCGTGCTAAGCCGTGGGTACAAGCGCAAGACGAGCGGATTCCTGCTGGCCAATGACCAGACGACGGTGCGCGATATTGGCGACGAGCCTTATCAGATGAAGCGGAAGTTCCCCACCGTCAGCATAGCCGTAGACAAGAAACGCGTCAGGGGTATACAGCGGCTCGCCGAGAACGATGCACGGCTCGACGTGGTGCTGCTCGACGATGCCTTCCAACACCGCTATGTCAAGCCGGGAGTAAATATCCTCCTGGTCGACTATCACAGACTCATCATCTACGACAAGCTGCTGCCTGCAGGACGACTGCGCGAACCGCTGAAAGGCAAGGACAGGGCCGACATCGTCATCGTTACGAAATGTCCCAAGAACCTCAAGCCCATGGAGTACCGCGTCATCACCAAGGCCATGAACCTCTACCCCTACCAGAACCTCTACTTCACCACGCTCGACTACGACGCCCCCGCGCCAGTCTTCCCCGATGAAAACGCTGGCGTCAGGAATCCAGTGGCCGATGGCAACGACCACAGTAAGCCCCTGAACGTGCTCTTGCTCACCGGCATAGCATCGCCCCGACAGTTGGAGGAAGACTTGGCACAGACCATGCCTGCCGCCGTCGTCACACCCATGACCTTCCCCGACCACCACCAGTTCAAGGCGGGAGATATAGAACGCATCAACAGCACCTTCGACGCGCTGCCACAGCCACGCTGCATCATCACCACCGAGAAGGATGCCGTGCGGTTGCAGACAGCTCAGGGACTGAGCCCTCTCGTGCGGAAGAACATTTATGCACTGCCCGTACGCATCAGTTTCATTCAGCCCGACCTGAAGGAGAACTTCGACAACGCCATCACGGGCTATGTGCTGAAGAACTCAAGGAACAGCATCCTGACGAAGGGAAAGGACGACGGCAAGCCACAAAAGCCGGCAAGCCTTATGGGCAACCACAACACCATCAGATTCAAATAAAACAGCTAAAGTTTTCCACCCCTAAACCCTCCTGAAATCAACGAATGAAGACAAGTTTTTCTCTAAGTACCACGGATTGAACGGATTATACGGCTGTATTATAAGACGAACACAAATTACACGAATCTCGTGAAATCCGTGGTCAAAAAATACAAAGATATTCGTGAAATCCGTCTAAAATCGTTGTAAACAAGAAGGGGTCGGGAAGTTTAATAAGATAATTCACCTATTGATACCTGCTGACATGGAAATAGCAAAACTTGGAGAATTTGGCCTCATCGACAGGCTCACACACGACCTACACCCTCAGAACCCCTCAACCCGCTACGGCGTTGGCGACGACTGCGCCGTGCTCCACTATCCCGATACCGAGGTGCTCGTCACCACCGACATGCTCATGGAGGGCGTCCATTTCGACCTCACCTACATCGACCTCAAGCATCTGGGCTACAAGTCGGCCATGGTCAACATCAGCGACATCTTCGCCATGAACGGCACCCCCCGCCAGATGACCGTGTCGCTGGCCATCAGCAAGCGGTTCACCGTCGACGACATCGAGCTGTTCTACCAAGGCCTGCGCCTGGCATGTGAGAAATGGCACGTCGACATCGTGGGGGGCGACACCACCAGCAGCTTCACCGGGCTGGCCATCTCCATCACCTGCATTGGCGATGCGCCGAAGGACAGCATCGTCTACCGCAACGGCGCCCACGACACCGACCTCATCTGCGTCAGCGGCGACCTCGGCGCTGCCTATATGGGCCTCCAGTTGCTGGAGCGTGAGAAGAGCGTCTACTACACACAGGTGGACGAGTTGCAGAAGAAGATTGCCCTGGCACAGAAAGCCGGCGATGCCAGTCAGGTAGCACGACTGAAATCACAAATCACCAACCTCACACAGCCCGATTTCAGCGGCAAGGAGTATCTGCTGCAACGTCAGCTGCAGACCGAGGCGCGGGGCGACATCGTGGAGAGGCTGCGCCAGGCCGGCATCCGTCCCACGTCGATGATGGACGTCAGCGACGGCCTGAGCAGCGAGCTGCTGCATATCTGCAAGCAGAGCCACGTCGGCTGCCGCATCTTCGAGAAGAACCTGCCCATCGACTACCAGACCGCCGTCATGGCCGAGGAGATGGAGATGAACGTCACCACCTGTGCCCTCAATGGCGGCGAAGACTACGAGTTGCTGTTCACCGTGCCCATAGGCGACCTGGATAAAATAAAAGAGATAGACGACATCCATCTCATTGGCCACATCACTGCCGAGAAATACGGAAAGGTGCTCGTCACGCGCGACAGTCAGGAGTTTGAACTCGTCGCACAGGGATGGAACCCGCTGAAATAAGGTCGTCAGATCTTCGTAACTTTGCCATCAAAGATGGCGAACTTACTCCATCTCGGCAAAAAAGAAACGAGTTTTTTCCTGTTTTCGCCATTGAGTGTCCCAATGGCGAAAACAGGATATAAACCCCGAAAGCCAGACAAAAGCTTTCGGGGTTCATTTTTGGTTTGACACACCCTCCAAGATTTGCGAGAGTGGTATGACAGTTATTTCAGTACTTTCTTCCTTCTCCTTCAGTCCGAAGGCTTTCGTGTCAAGCCTGCCCATGAGGAACTTGTAGAAGTTCTTGCCAGGGCAAGCGGCAAAGCCGAGCGGCGTATGATTGCCGTGAGCAACAGGAACACCGTGTTCTCTGCCATGAACGACTTTGGCAGCCTTGCCCATCCGAACCCGTTGTTCATGTCGTCGAAGATCCGTTCCTTTCCTCCCCTAAGGTTGTAGAACTCGCAATCTCGCGCTTTGGTAGCCGAATGACGTACACCGAAGGCCCAGCACTTTGTCGATAACCAGACCTACATAACGGGAAAAAAGCTCTCTCACGTGAAATATTCCTCCAAAAGGAGTGATTCTCTCAGATTTTATTTGTACCTTTGCCATGTCATTGATGATTTTGCTTGACTTGATTTTGCAGCACTAAGGTAAGTGAAAAATCTGACATGGCAAAATCCTGGGCCGGTCGGCTTTGCCGCTTTGCCCTGCAAAGAACTTTTTGTTGCTCAGGAACTTATAAACAAAGTTAAACTAAAGTGCTGCGGAATTTAGGAGGAATTGTTTTTCGTATAGCTTTTACATCTTGGTAACCACCATATGTAAATCCGTGGTCAGTCACTATATTCTCCACGAAATCATTACAGTTAATTCTGTAGCACATTGAATCTCCACGCCCTTCACGGTATGCTATTTTTCCCCAATTACGAGGAACACGACTTGTAAAAAAACAAATACGTCCAGCATTCCCCCATGAACCAGTATCTTCGTTGAACTCGTATACAACTTTTATATCTGCATGTGCGAGATATCCGAGAAAACGATAATAATCCTCAGGTTTAGGGAAACGAAGTTGTCCCAATTTTCCACAATAGCTATGATACATATAGTTATATTTAGTTGTAATAAATTAGATTCTTTCCCAAGGTGCATCTTCTGCAGCCATCCACATAACTGGCTCATTATCTTGTATGTCGTATCTCATAGTCTGTCGTTCCACATATTCACGGGTTACTACATACCATTGGCGTACACTCATTGAACCATATTCCTGTCCAAAATCCTCTTGTAGTTTTCTGGAAAGTGTCAAAATATCTATGCCGTTTTTCTCATGCATCAACTCGTCGGCACGTGACACCAAACGTGGCGAATCAAATAATGAGACAATAGTATACTCAAAGAGGCTTGGGCTGTTTTCCAAATAGATAAGGAGATGCTCAATGTCGTATGGACGTATTTTCTTTTCACCCTTTGAGTTGAATGTTATGAATTGTATCTGTCTTTCACTATCCGAATAAATAGAAGGTGCAACAAAGATACATTGAGATTTCTGACGTTTCTGAAAATCAGAAAGATGTCGTTCAATCGGCCAAACCTCCATCATGGTTTGTGTTCTTCCTAATGCCATCGTAACCTCAACCAATACACCATTCTGCTGTTCATAACATTCAATATCGCCTTTGTTACCTCCCGCTGTTGATGTTGGTAGTCCTTCGTCATCACAACTATAATTAGGAACTACCCTCACATCTGGCATCTTACAACGGATAGCAAGTGCAGTTAGAAATTCCAATCGTGTAGGAGCAGCCAGCAACTTCAATACGTTATCAGTACTGCTTTTCTTGGCTGCCAGGTTAGTAAGTTCTTTCTTAATGATAGCCCAATTGTATACTCGTAGCCAGTTGTCGAGTAGTTTCTCGCTGGCAGTTGCTGATGGAGCATGTGATGATATTTGAATAAGATTCCTATCCAATTCGGCCATATATTCAAAATATTCACGTTCATCATCGAAATGCTTATAATGTGAATAATGTGATAAGATGTAACCGACTTTCTCATTCTCGTTCTTATTGATATCAATGAAACGACCTGCACCGCGAAGCGAGAAAAGTCCAGTCATTCGCATTTTGCGGATAAATTCATCAGGGTATTCATCAACAATTGATTTCACTTTGAAATCTTTGAAACTACCCTCCATTATTTCTTTTATACAAATGTTGCAAATAACTTCGTCGCTTGGGGCATATCTATGTTCTTTTCTAAGTTTAACTATACGCTGATAGAGTGCTTCAGAATTGTTGTCTTTCCAGAATATCAGTAATGGCAGTTCGCGTCTTGACATTCCACAGCCATTAAATCGAGGATCTGCATTTATTTTTTGTATTGTTTCCAACAAAAGAATCAGGGGAATATTATCATTCAATACACGAACAAATGGGTTTCTACGCTGTG
>JAILPA010000186.1 GCA_024690505.1 Prevotella sp. | reverse complement strand
ATTTGTGAGGGAGTTGCCACCATTGTTGAACGCCATGATATTGTGAACAACCTCGTCTCGGCCATCCTCGACCTCTACGAGCACCCCGAAAAGCGTCAACAGATGGCGGCCGCATCCGTTGAACGGGCCAAACTGTTCGACAAGGATACCTATGCCAAGAGCATCTTTCAAGCTTTGGAGCCCGAAAAAAAACGAGAAATGAGAAATGAGAAATGAGGAAGAGGAATGAGAAATGAGGAAGAGGAATGAGGAATGAGAAATGAGGATTTCCTTTCTCATTCCTCCTTCCCTTTCGGCAGCTTAATCCTGTCGCCAATCATCCGCTGGAACTTGGTAGTAAAGTGGTTGTTCATGCCCGAGAAAGCGAAGAAGGTCATCTCGCCGAAATAGATTTTTCCCTTTACATTATAAAGATCCACGCGCACCTGTGGGAATCCTTCAGCTATCTTTTCCGCTATCTCAATCATCTTCTCCAGGTTCTCCGGGCGCGGCACATCCTTGTATTCCACACCTGGGTCGGCCAGATACTGCCGCATAGGAGTCCAAGTGTGAATATCATATAGGTCGTAGACGGTCTTGCCGCCCCCGCTGCCGCTATCGAGTTTGCGGTCGTAGCACACCATGTCGTACTGGGCCTTGCCGTCAATACATCTTATCTTATGGTCGACGGTGGTCTCCGACGAGAACTGCTCACTGTTGTCCATCTCAATCAAGCTCTCTGCCATCAGTCGCGGTTTGATGAACGTGTAATGGGGTTCGCATGAATCATAGCCATACCGCTTCGACACACACTTGCCCAGGAACTCCATGACTTTCGCTTTGTCCATCGTGCTCTTGTCGCGCACGATGACCGTGCTTCCGCAGTCGTGCGTACACTTCAGCACGAACTTGTCGGGCAGTTTGTCGAAGTCGATGTCTTCCACCCTGTCCCACACGCCATAGCACTCCGTGAGTATGTCCTTCAGCCCCAGGGCCTCGATGTGCTTCCGCACCTCATACTTATCCGTGTATTTCGTCCATTCCTTGGTGTCGGTCATCACCTCCATCCATGTCACCTTTTCATTTAGTGTACGTGGATTATTCCAAGGGAACTTCTTCCTGTAAAAGCGGTTCCACTTCATCTCGATGGCCTTCTTCGGGTTAGTGTCGATCAGCCGACGCCACTCGTCGGTACGATCAATATGCCGAATAAAACACATAGCCTTGAGCGAACGGATGGGATGCAGGATTGACCTTAGGCGCAACTGAAGTTTATAATCCATAGTTGATAATGAGTTTCGGGAATGTATTAACTAAATGCAAAAGTAAGGCAAAAACTTGAGTCCGCCAAATAAAAGCAGGACATTTTTCGCATAAAATCCATTTCTCCCTTTGTTTATTTGCGGATAATTTGTATTTTTGCAACAAAATCCCGCAGATGATAAAAGTCAGCGTCATATTACCCGTGTATAATGTAGCTCCCTATCTGGGAGATACATTCGAGTCGATTATCCACCAGTCGCTGAAGGACATCGAGATTATTGCCGTGAACGACGGTTCCACTGATGACAGCGCGACAATCATCAAGCACTACTGCCAGCAAGACCCGAGGATAGTGGCGTTCTCTCAAGAGAACAGAGGACAGTCGGCTGCACGGAACCTCGCTCTTCAGCACGCCAGGGGGCAATATATCTACATGATGGACTCCGACGACCTGTTGGGCGATGCTGACGCTTTGCAGACCTGCTACGACTATGCCGAGAAGAACAAGGCCGATTTCATCTTCTTCGACGGCGACAGCTTCTCGGACAAGAAGGATGCTCACCGCTATTCATGGAACACCAAGCGCACCCAGCTGGTAGATGAAGACACGCCCTACGACGGTGAGTATCTGCTCAACATGATGCTCGACACCAAGAAGCACAACTGTGTGGTGTGGCTGCTCTTCATCCGCGCCGAGTTCCTGAAGCGCATCGGCCTGCGCTTCTACGAAGGCATCATCCACGAAGACGAGCTGTTCACCACTATTCTCACCCTGAACAGCACGAACGTCTATTGTCTACGGAAGAACCTGGTAGCCCATCGCATCCGTTCGGCATCGACCATGGGCATCAACTACTCCAAGCGCAACCTCAACTGTTACCTTACTGTGGCCGACGAACTGCTGCGTTTCCGTCGCACGCCCATCATCCATAAGTTCCTGCGCTACACGCTGAGCAAGGTTTTCTATACCGGCCACCAGATACCGCTGAAGGACAAGCCGGGGGTATTCTGGCGTGCCCTGCGCTCCGGATACATGAAATACATCGGCTTTAAGTCGGCCCTGGTGTTCTGGCTAAAATCAGGCCACCACTAGCCCAACAACTGACAGCTCTTTCCGTTCACTCCCTCAGTTTCACCCAATACATCGTACCGATACGCCTATGCTCACTCTTGAAGCGATATTCGGGACGGCTGAGGAAAGAACCGAGTTTGCGGAAAGTACCTTCCTCTTCCTTAAAGCCCTTGAAGGTCTTCTTCAATAGGGCCGATAGATCCTTGAGCGACATCCACAGACCGTCATTATCATCGGCAGGACGCTGGACGACAGCAAGCACCATCTCGCCTAAGCCACTGATCTGCTGATAGTTGATATTACGTCGAATAAGCTGTTGCTCCTGTTCTCGAGTGGGCCAGTAGCGTTCACCATCACCTATCTCCTGCAACAGTTGAGCGTAGAGCTGCGAATAGTCTATCGGGGTTCGGAAGTCGATGTCGCCCTCCACTGTCACACACACGAAGCGACGGGCTCCGCTGGGGTCGGTCAGCGGCATCATCTCATTAGTGGTGCCAATGAACGAGGCGAAGCGCCGATGCTCGGAATAAGCCGTACCGTATGGCGGACGATACTTCAGGTCGGCTGTCGACACGAGGTATTTCAGCACTATCTGCTGCCGCTGGGTAATCTTGTCGAACTCATCGAGGTTGATAAGTCCGAAGGAGGTGAGGCCGAGGTTCAGGTCGGTCTCATTCTTGAAATTAATGCGGTCGTTGTAGTAGTCGCGCAGCTGACGGGGCAGCAGGATTCTGCAGAAGGAGGACTTGCCACAGCCCTGCCTGCCTAATAATAATGGTACGAGAGCATTGCCTGTCAGCTGCCCCTTGCCCATCCACATGGCAACCATCGACCGCATCCACAGATGGAACAGCTCCGGCCAGTCTTCATAGGTAGTGGGAATCCTGCGGGCCAGCGGCCCTACCCTATCCTTGCCGTCCCACCGCGGCAGGCTCTCTAAATAATCGTTCAGCGGGTCGTAGAGTGCTATGTCCTCAGAGTTGACATAACGCCGGATGTCCTTGTCCCAACACTTGATGCCAACGCGCAATGCCCTGATGGTAATAGAGTTGCGCGCCTCCTCGGTAAGGTCACGGAACGAGAAACCT
Source organism: Prevotella sp. (assembly GCA_024690505.1). Lineage (GTDB taxonomy): Bacteria > Bacteroidota > Bacteroidia > Bacteroidales > Bacteroidaceae > Prevotella. The sequence continues at coordinate 54,050 of JAILPA010000186.1, read as the reverse complement.
ATGCCTGTCCGCTCACGGAACTCGGCCACGCCCCGCATCACATTCTTACGAATCTCGTAGTTCTGGCTTAGAAAGAGGTCGATTTTCATCATCAGCAGCGTCTCGGTCGGCACGTTCTTCTCGGGTTTGAAGCCCTTGTTTCCTTCATAGCGCTGCATCAGTTGGGAACGGTAGACATTATCGAACACCTTCTCTACCAGCAGGTCGTCGTCGCCAATGCCAATAGCTTTGTAGCGAGCCATCCGCTTGCCCACAGCCACGGGGATGCCCGTCTCCAGGCAATGAACGGCCAGTCGCGACAGCATGGCATGGCGATACTCGGCAGCATCGACTCGCCCACGAAGGGCCTCACACTCGTCGAAGGCATGCTCCAGATTGAACTCAAAAATCTGCTGCATATTGAAATAGCTGTTTTGTCCGGAGCCACTATCATCTTTCTCCTGCGTAGATGTCCGAGCCAGCGACAGCGTGGGCGAAGGCTTTTCGGCACGGGCATAGAACGGTATTGCCATAGGGTTATACACTGCCTCTTCATCCACACTCACATAGCAGATGCGGTCAATGCCCGGCTCCAGCTTCTCAACAGTAACACCCATCTGGGCATTGTAGGCCAGACGGGCACGCTCGTAGAGGTTCTCGTGGAACAGAACGATGTCGTCAGCGGCGGAGGGCAGCGCCCCAACAGGCGTCGATGCCTCTTCCCGAATGGTGTCCACCTGAGTCTGTGCATCCGGAAAGAGTTCGCCACGACAGACGATCTTCACGCTTCGGCCAGAAGCCCCTACGAAAGCCAGCAGCGTCTGAGGAACCTCGCCGGCACCATTGCGAATGGCGGCCGCCTCGTCATAGCCCGTCAGGTTGTTCACCTCCAACAGCACCAAGCCAGTATAGCCTAACATCACTCGCTGATGATGGCGGTTCTCCATCTCAGACGCAAAACAGACACGGGGCAGTTTATCAATCGGTGTTCCTTCACCCTTCATCGCGCCGTTCGCCTCACGCGACAGACTGAACAAAGGATACAGCCGGCGCACCTCGTCCACAACACCACGATACTCACCGTTACGAAACATCGCCACCACGTCCGACAGTTCCAAAACCCTCAGGGTCTCGGACTGGCGATAGGTCTTCATCAAAGTTATCTTAGCCATAGTCTCACATTTTTAGCAACTTCCACATAAGTAATTATTATTCGACGACTATCCAGTAGTAGGTCACGCTGCAAAGATAATGAAAAAAGACGAAATACACAAGCTAAATAGAAAAAGATTTGAAAAAATATTAAAAAATAACGTCACAATGTCACATTGCTTCTAAGATTTTGTAAATAAATGGTTTACTCGTGATATCATATACTCACATAGCAACAAATAATGTCACAACCATTAAAAGTACCACTTTGATGAGCAAAACATAACTTTGAACGCTTGAAAGTTACGTTTTGATTGTCGAGAAGTTACACTTCGCTGTCAACGACAGCGTCGCTTTTCCAATAGCAAAGTTACGTTTTGTCCGATATATGTGACGTTATAGTAAATGACATCACAATATAATGTCACATATAACTATCTAAATATATGATAGTTAAAAACATAGTGACAATGTGAAGTTAAAATTAAGAAAAGTTGAAATGTCGATTTAAAAATCTCTCACAATCTCGTATGTGCTGAGACAGGGGTTTCTGCACATTGATTACACCCGAAGAGAAGCGTTGCTGTGTGCGAAGCACAGCGGTTCTGTGCTTTAAACACAGCGGTTCTGTGTGCGAAACACAGAACCGCTTCCCTTGGCAAGAAGTAACGCTTTATCCGCATTGAACGTCATTCTCAGGAGTGTGCAGGTGTATGCAGGTATATGAGGTGTAATAGTGTTAATAGAACTTGCGCGGTCGCGAACATTTTATTATCTTTGTATTATCCTTAGCGCAAGGGGACAATATACAAATAGGCGTCAATCTAACACCTAGCGCCTAAAACATTTTTATGATTAATTTCAGAAAAAGTTTGGTGGATTGAGGGGAAAAGCGTAACTTTGTATTTTAATTTGAGGATAAACAGTATATTTCATTTTGCCATGGATAAAATCTACAGAGTCTACCTATCGCTGGTTCTGCTTCTTGCAGCAACCACGGTCAATGCCCAACAAATTTTCAAAGTTGACGGTATATACTACAAATATACCGATAAGTCAAAGACAAGTCTTATGGTATGTAGCGTACCCAATGATTCTGCCGCCTACTCAGGTGACATTGATATTCCTGTCCAAGTTACGATTACCGATACTGTCAGTTGGGACGAACCCGTCACATCGGGGATGACCATCATAAAAATCGACAAGGAAGCCTTCAGGAACAGCAAAATTAAATCGATTAAGATGACTGGTAACATCCGTGAGATTGGCTCTTCGGCATTTTTAGGATGTGGCAATCTGACCAAGGCCTATTTCTCCACGATTCCAGAACTGGTAAGCATCGATTTTAAGAATTCAAATGCCAACCCTCTCTATATTGCCCGACACCTCTATATAGGCGACGCTACGGAAGAAACGAAAGATCTTGTCATTCCAAATGATGTAACAACTATAGGCAGCTATGCCTTCGCTGGCGCGGAGTGTCTCGAGTCGATCAAGATACCTGCCAGTGTGCGAGCCATCCACTCGCAAGCATTCCTGGAGTGTACCAACCTGAAGAAAGCCATTTTCGACTCAGCCGACGACCTATGCCGCACCACATTTGACGACAGACATGCCAACCCACTTAACAACGCCCACCATCTATTTGTCGGTGACAACACTCAAGAAGAGACGGCAATTGTTATACCCGACGATGTAACTACTATCAGTGCAGGAGCCTTTGCCGGTTGCAGCGAAATCATAAAAGTTACCATTCATGCTCATGTGACCAGCATCGGCAACGATGCTTTCTATGGTTGCAGCAACCTCTATACCGTTGACTACCCGTCCCTCGAGTCGTTAACGACAGTCTCATTCGGCAATGACTTTAGTAACCCTATGCGCTTTTGCAAGTTATTTCTGGTGAATGGCAGCGAGATGTCAGCAGTCACCATTAACAGCGACATATACGACAATGCTTTCTACGGAGCAAAATGGCTGGAAAACGTGAAGATAGGGAGTGCTGTTAAAGTAATCGGCAAATCCGCTTTCAGAGACTGTATAAATCTTAGAACAATAACCATTGATGACGGTTCTCAATTAGAGTACATCAAAAATGACGCCTTCAATGGCTGCAAAAAGATGGAAGCGATTGCCTTGCCTCCGTCGTTAAAGTCTATCGGTATTGGAGCTTTCAGAGGATGCTCGCAACTAAGCCGCATAACTATTCCATCAAACACGACATCGTTAGATCGAGAGATTTTTGTAGGTTGCATACTATTGACAGAAGCCGAAATAAATGCTAACACAGCATATATCCCAGAAAAGATGTTCATGGGATGTACATCACTAGCTAGAGTCACCCTGTCAAGCACCATAGAGACCATCAAAGACGAAGCGTTCAGCGGTTGCACATCACTAACGGCCCTGCCTCAAGGCGGCAACATATCTAACATCTACGAAAAGGCCTTTGCCAATTGTAGCGGTTTTAGAGAACTGACTTTGCCTGTTACCGTCACAACGATAGGCAAGCGAGCCTTTGCAAACTGTAAGAATCTTTCCAACCTGTTCATTCCAAAGGAGGCAAGTAGCCTGACTATAGGAACGGAAGCCTTTGAGCCCGATAGCATAAAGAACATCTACGCCTACCCTGCTACAGCACCCAAAGCAAAGGAGGCGACCAATCCCTTCGGTGAAAAGATTGACGGCATCAATCTTTTCTATAATGAGAATGGAACGGGATATGATGAGAAGCCATGGAACGAGATGAAACGTAAGGTTTTCTCAAAGAAGAGGATTGTCTATTTTGTGGACAGCGACAGCATCTATTGTGATTCAATACAAGTAGGCGACAAGGTGAATCCCCGGACTAATCCCACGAAGAAAGGATGGGACTTCTCCGGCTGGATTTACAAACAGAATGGAAAGGTCGCGGATATTCCTTCCATCATGCCCGACCATGACCTGGACATCCACGGTTACTTCACGACCCAAAGGAAGATTGGCAATCTTGTTTATCTGATTGAACCCACCAAGACCGAGACCAAGGTCGTGGCCGATGCTGAAGCTTACAAATCATTATCTAATGCAGCAGTACCCGACTCCATTGAGTGCGAAGGCAAGAGATATCATGTGGCGGTCATTGATGAGAATGCCTTCAGGGATTGTAAGAATCTGCAGGAAATAACATTCTCCGATTCGCTCCTGAGAATCGGACAGGGAGCCTTTATCAACTGCAACCAGCTGCTTTCTGTCAAGCTACCCAAGAAAATAACATTGATACCCGACAGCTTGTTCTATAACTGTTCCGGTCTTATAGACGTAACCATGCCTAACAGCATCAAAGCCATTGGTGCATCGGCCTTTAACAGATGCAGTTCCTTGAACCTCGACTCGCTGCCATCGCAACTGGACTCACTTGGCGAACTGGCATTCTGTAAAAGTGGCATTACTTTTATGTCAATCCCCCAAGGAGTGACGATGATGGGCAACAGCGTATTTCTGGACTGCAGTCAGATGGACAGTATCAGATTTGAAAGCGGATTTGCCATAACCAGACTTCCAGATTATACGTTCCAGAATTGTAAGCACTTGATGAGCTTCACGCTGGCTCCTGCAACAACATCAATTGGCACCAGCACGTTCTCAGGCTGTTCTAGCATCACACTATTGAACCTCGATAATGGAATAAAAGAAATAGGCAGTAATGCCTTTAGCGGCTGTACGGAATTGAAGGACGTCACACTCCCCGAGACCATCGAGACTTTGCAAGCTAATGCCTTCAGCGGGTGTAATGCCATCACCCAGATTACTGTCAACAAGCCGACTGCACCATCTGCTGCCGGCTCAGCCTTCAGCAACGCTACCTATGACACTGCCTCACTCTATGTACCTGATGTGGACAACTATAGCAGCAAATCTCCTTGGAATAAATTCATAAAAAGAATACTATCTATTGCAGACAATCCATTAATATATTGGGTAGATGGTCAACGTTACGGTGATACAATTATAGTAAGAGTGGGCAAGCCTATTACTCCGCTGCCCGCACCCCAGAAAGAAAACCGAGCCTTCACGGGCTGGCGTGGAATGCCTTCGGTGATGCCTAATGATACAGTCATAGTAACAGGCGCCTTCAAATACCAGCGCATCTACCAAGACGCTGACACCAAGGAAGAGGTCTATACTGACTCGCTATTCTATGGTGACAGCTTTGCTGAACATTCAGGTATACTACCTCAGGAACTGGCAAAAGACGGTTATAGGTACGAGATTGCCGATACAGTGCTCACCATGCCCGCCAATGATACCATTATCAATGTACGATACTATATGGTAGAAACAGATTTCGCTTATAACGGGCTAACCTATCACCTCTATACAGAGGGAGATGAACCTCATGCCGAGCTGATGCCCGGTTCACCCGTCTATTCAAAAGACAGCTACGACATACCTGACTCCATCCCCTACATGCATAATAAATATGCTGTTACCGTCGTGCGTAATGACGCTTTCAAGGGCTGTTACAAATTGAAATCGGTGAATCTGCCATCAACCATTAAGGCTATTGGCACACAAGCCTTTGCTGGTTGCTATGCACTCAATGAGATTGTCATTCCAAAGAACACGGAAACGCTGGGCAACGAGATGTTCCTGCGCTGTTCCAACCTTAAAAATGTCATCTTCGATGATAGTTCAAAGATAGAGCTGTTACCCGCCAACTTATTGATGGGGTGCAAAGCTATTGAGACCATCGATTTACCGACATCGCTGAAGACTTTCGCCAACGATGTGTTCAGAGGGTGCAGCAGTCTGAAGGAAATAACTATTCCACAGAATGTGACCAGCATCGGCGAATACGCTTTCCTCGGCTGCGACAAACTGGAAAAGATATACATTGCCAACGAGACAACTCTGCCCGATGCCTTTGAAAACACTTTTGACGAGAATGCATACGACAGGGATACCCTCTACGTATCAAAAACGTTGCAGGCAAACATGAAAGCACCTTGGGACAAGTTCAACGTGGATCTTGGCGGTGCTACCACGGCGGAGAAATGTGCAAAGCCTAAGGTATACTACAGCAAGGGCACATTGAAGTTTGAATGTGAGACTCCCGGAGCAGAGATCAAGAGCGAAATAACAGTCAGCGATGCCATCAAGATTGATAATGCAAGCAACCAGGAGTTGAACAAAAAATACACCATAAAGGCATACGCCACAGCTGTAGGCTACAAAAGATCTGATCCGGCTACAGCAACTATTGAATGGCGTGAAGGGAAGCCTTTGCTGTCTGGTTTCGAGACTCCCATAGAATGGGAGACAGAAGAAGAGCAGCAAGGAGGCATACCAGGCGACATGAATGGCGACGGCCAGGTGACAGCCGAGGATGCTGCCATGATTCTAAGGAAGTTAGTAGGTAAAGAAGTCAACAACAATGAGGGCGAGTAATATGAAAACATCAATAAAGCATCTCATTACTCTGTTTCTGACAGGCGTCTCCCTAGGGACTGCCTATGCTCAGAAGATAGAAGTGCCAGAAGTGGAAATGGTATGCGGGCAAAAGTCAGCAGTTGTCATCAACCTGACAGAGACAAAGCCCGACACATGTAATGCACTCACGTTCAGCTTACTGCTGCCAGAAGGATTCAACCTTGAAGGTGAGCCACAGCCTACAAGACAATGGGCGAATGCGTTTTGCGTTACTCAAGAGAACATTACATACCCTGCCCATTTTGAGAAACTCGGAAACATCCAGTTCTATGCGTGTGGCGACATGGACGACCAGAACAGAAGTATCAAAATGGCATTCGCCTCAGCCAACGAACTTTCTGGCACGAAGGTCGACAGTCTGCTGACAATAGGATTTAAAGTCAACGAAAACATAGGGGCAGCTCTATATACCATAAAGCTTCAAGATATCTTGTTCGAATATTACCCCAAAGGAAAGGTCAATGCCAATGACGTGACAGTACGTGTACGCATTTGGAAGTTGGGAGATGCCGACCGTAATGGCGAAGTAAATGTAGCTGATGCCACAGATGCCATTAACCACATATTGGAAAGAAGTTCGGAAGAATACAATGTGATGCTGGCCGACATGAACGAAGACAAGATTGTAGACATCTTCGATGTGATGAAACTGATTAACGTCATTCTTACTGGCAAGCTACCCGCCAGCGACAACTCGCTGGCCCGCTCGGATGAAAGGAGTACCTACGAAGACTTGACACTGGCATTTACACAGGACGGCGTTACTATAAACGTTCCCAACGCTCAAAGATTCACATCGTTCCAATTCGACATGGAGGTGGCTGACGACGTAGAGATGACCGAAGCCAAACTGATTGGATCGTCAACCAACCACACGGTTCAATTCGCTAAGGTTGACGACAACTGCTACAGAGTTGTTGGATTGTCGTTGGATAATAGCTTGCTGACTAGTAATAACACGAATGGCCTTATCGGTATAAACATTCCCAACTGTGAAAAGATTAGGATAAGCTATGCCATGTTCGTGAACCCACAAGGCAAAATGACCTATTTCAATGACATAGAGACAGAAAGCGGCATCACGGGTATCAGAAATGCCAACATGGGTGATACAGAATCTGTCTATGACCTCTTGGGACGCAAGGTGAAGAACGATAACAAAAACCTGCATAAAGGCATATACATTATTAATAATAAAAGAGTCGTAGTAAAATAAACTTGAGCGATGAACAGACTCGTCTTTTCCATAGTTGCGTGTCTCTTGACACTGACAACTCCTACATTCGCGGCAGACAAGCTCACGATAAATGAATTCTTTGTCACTACCAAACCAACAGAAGTATTGACAAAAGAGGTTACAATCAATATGGATAACGACATCACATACGCTGCATTTCAGTTTGACTTGGTACTACCCGAAGGAATGTCCATAACAGCGTTTGATGCAGATCGCAGCCGACTTCCCCAAAACACCGAACTACAAATGAACAAACTGGGCGAAGGCATTTATCGGTTCATTGCCGTAGCTAATGACTTGAAAAACATTACTGGCACAACCGGTGGTATTGTCAAGATAGCAGTATCTACCAATAAGAATACCCCCACAGGGGAATACACTGGCTATTTCAGGAACATCAAGCTGTCTAAGACTAATGGAGAAGGAAACAGCTATGGAGAATTTTCATTTCCCATCATTATTGTCAATCCTTCTGTCGCTACGGCCAATAGCTACACCCGCAAATATGGTGAGGAGAACCCAACATTTGAATACAAGGATGAAGGCGGCACGCTTTATGGATCACCGGAAATCGAGTGCAATGCTACAATTGCCTCACCAGTAGGCATATACCCTATCGTTATTAAACAGGGGTCTATCAGAAACGACAGTGTGACCTACATCAACGGCACACTGACCATCACAAAAGCTCCACTGAGTATTGCCACGGAAAAAGTCACCTACACCAAGAAACAGGGCGACCCCATACCAGAGTTCACACTCTCATACACAGGATTCAAGAACAACGATACCAAGGAAGTGCTGACAAAGCAGCCTACCGTTACGTGTGATGCCACAGAAGCCAGCGAACCAGGAGAATATCCTATCTCTGTGTCTGGTGCAGAAGCCCAGAACTACGATATCAGCTATACTAACGGAAAACTGATTGTTATCAATGCTGATGCTGTGGTAATAAAAGCCAAGAGCTATACCAGAAAGTACGGCGATGCCAACCCAACACTGGAGTACACCGTAGAGGGGGCTGCACTTCAGGGCACGCCGGAAATTGTCTGCGAAGCCAATGCCTTATCGGCTGTAGGAACCTACGACATCGTTGTCAAGCCTGGTACCGTCAAGAACTACAACGTGACATACGTCAATGGTACGCTGACCGTCGAGAAAGCACCGCTGAATATCGCAGCTGGCACCTACACCAAGAAACAGGGCGAACCCATGCCAGAATTCACACTCACATACAACGGATTCAAGAACAACGATACCAAGGAAGTGCTGACAAAGCAGCCTACCGTTACGTGTGATGCCACAGAAGCCAGCGCACCTGGCGAATATCCTATCTCTGTGTCTGGTGCAGAAGCCCAGAACTACGACATCAGCTATAAGGTTGGAAAACTGATTGTAACAGAAGTAGAAGGCATTACAGAAATAGCTACAGACGAGCAATCACTCATCGTCTACACAGCATTAGGAAAAAGAATCCTTGTAACGTCCCTAAAGAGCTTACCACGAGGCATATACATCGTAAATGGGAAAAAGACCATAGTGAGATAATGAGATGCAGGAAATCGGGGGTAAGTCCCAGCCGGTTCACGACCTTCTCCATCCTATTGTAGTTATGGGAGGACAGGCACAACTTCTGGAGACGTGAGAAGGGAAAGTGCAAGAGCAGGGACAAGAAGAAAACGAAGATACGACCCTTGCGCAAAGCATAGAACAAGAAGCGAAGCTGTCACCCGATTACCGAAAGATAGGTCTGCTCCCATTCAGGCATGACGAGCTCTTTCCTGTATCGGGCTGAGGTCTCGTGGGCACAAAGGCCCATCTGCCTGCGCTCTGCCTCGTGCGTGATGAGCCATTCCATCTTCTTGGCCAGATCGCTTTCATCCATCCGAGCCAGCAATCCATTGCCACCATCGGTAATAATCTCCGAGGGGCCACAGGGACAAGTGGTTGAGACGACAGGCAGCCCACAGGCCATGGCTTCGATGATGACCAGTCCGAACCCTTCATAATCGGAGCTCAGCACGAAGAACTGGCTGCGCTTATACTCGTCGATGATGTCTTGCGTAGGTTTGTTCAGCCTCACGCGCCCCGTCAGTCCTTGCCGTTCAATCAGCATTTGGATACTATTCTCAAGCGGCCCGGCTCCGAAGATGTCGACCGACCATGCCGGATACTTGGAAGCGATGAGCGAGAAAGCATGAATGAGGCGGTCGTAGCGTTTCTGATTCGACAGCCGTCCTACGGCTATGATACGGCCTTCCTGTTTTTCCACCGCCCCGATGTCATCGCAGTAGTAGGTGGATGGATTGGGCACGACAGTCACCTGCGGCACCTTATGTCGCCGGAAGTTATCTGCGTCCTGCTCCGTCAAGGCTATGAGGAGGTCGACCTGGCGGATGGCTTTCAGCGGCGGGTACAATTTGAAGAGTATGCGCTCGGTTAATTGTTTGTTCTTAAGATGGAAGGGGAATGCCAGATGCGACTCCACAATGACCTTGACATTCTTGGCATGGGCCACCGTCACAATGTCGAGAATGAAGTCTTCGGTATTAGGAATCGTGACGACCACCACATCAGGACGAAAGTCGTCCAGAACCCGTGTCATGCGTTCACGGAACTGGCGGCGCAGTTGGAGGTAGCGCTTGATACGGTTCCAGAATGGTGAGTTGTAAATGACATAAATCGAACAGTCCACATCAACCTGGCGAACCCTGCTGTCCAAATCGTAAAACACCTTGTTCTCACCTTGGGCATAGGTCAGAAACATCACATCATGCCCGTTGGCTACAAGGTAGTTAGCCTTGTCGGTCAACGTTCGTTCCAATCCACCCACAGGGTGAAGTGTAGGGGCTATGTAGATCAGTTTCACTTCCTTTTCAGATGGTGATAAAAGATGAGGTCTGTGTTTTTACCGTGCAAAAGTACGAAAAAGATTTTGAAGTATCAAAATTTCTGTGTATTTTTGCACAAAAAAAGTACGACGATGCAACTGAGCATTATTGTTCCGGTCTATAACGTAGAGAAATTCATACGGTCTTGCGTGGAGAGTATTCTCAAGCAAGGCTTGGATGAAACGTGCTTCGAGGTCATCATCGTCAACGACGGCACTAAAGACCGCAGCATGGAGGCGATTGTGGACATCATCGAGACCCATTACAATCTGCACGTCATCACTCAGGAGAACCAGGGGCTCTCCGTTGCCCGCAACACTGGCTTAGCACAAGCCACTGGCGAGTATGTCATGTTTGTAGATAGCGACGACATGCTTGTGCCCAACAGCGTACAGTATCTGCTTGACAAGGCTCTGGCATCAAAGGCAGACCTCGTGGTTGCCGACTTCGTGAGGATGACCCATGAGCAAATAGTCTTGTTGCCCGCTCAGCCCGTAGATCAACACGACGGCAACAGCCAGGAGATGACTGGTGAGGAGCTGCTGATGCGAAAGACGGTACCGGGCTTTAACTGTGTCTGGAAGACTCTTTACCGCAGGGAGTTCCTCAACGATAACGCCATCCGCTTCGTTCCACACATCTATTTTGAAGACGTTCCCTTCACCTACCAGTGCTACGCCAAAGCACGAAAGGGATTGGTCGTCGATTGGCTGCTGTATATATATCAGGTTGGCCATGCGTCAATCATCACCAGCTCCTTCAACAAGAAAAAGGGCATGGACTATAGCTTCTGCGTAGCTCACACGTGGAAGTTGTCAAAGGAAGAGCGCTTTAGCCCTCAACTTAGGCAAAAGATACAGGACGATGCCTTCGACTATTTCTCCATGCTGCTCTACTCGCTCACCTCTTCTACCTCGATTAAGCGAGAAGAAATCAAGGCCGTCCTAAATTACTTAAAGGAGCTGGCACCTGACTTGTCGTTCAGGAATGGCATGAAACAAAGAACGGTATCATTCCTATATAGAACCACTCCTTCGTTATATTTGAACACCAGGCTGTTCTATGCCCGCCACGTACAGGAGTTTATTTGGTCACTAAAGAGAAAAATGAAACGCTTATGGAGAAGATAGATTTTGTCGTGCCCTGGGTAGACGACAACGACCCGGCATGGATTGAATCCTACAACCACTACAGACCTGAGAAGCCGAAGACCGACAGCGCCAGATTCCGCGACTGGGGAATATTCCGCTACTGGTTCAGGTCGGTAGAACGTTATGCACCGTGGGTGAACAAGGTCTACCTGATTACCAACGGAACGTTTCCCCAATGGATCAACCCTCACTGTGAAAAGCTGGTACTGGTGAAACACTCCGACTATATCCCTGAGAAATACCTGCCCACGTTCAATTCCAAGACCATAGAACTGAATTTAGGGAGAATCAAGGAACTTTCCGAGCATTTCGTTTATTTCAATGACGACACGTTTATCAACGCTCCCATCACCCCCGACTATTACTTCAGGGAAGGATTGCCCTGCGACTACAACTTTGAGTCTATCTTCAGAAAGCCCTCGTACAGCGCTGACAACAGGTTCGGTGTCGACCTTGACATGCATTGTGATGTAGCTGTGCTCAACAGCCATTTCAGCAGGAAGGCAACGGTGAAGCAGGCGTGGAAGAAATGGTATGGCCTGCACCTGTGGGGCAAGCCCCTCCTGTTTTCATTGATACTGTTAGGCAGGTCGAAGTTCGAGACCTTCACCCTGTTCCACCACGAGCAGCCCATGCTGAAATCCATCTTCCACGAGATCTGGGAGAAGGAAGAAGCCATTCTCGACGAGAGTTGCAGCCGATTCAGAAAGGATGCCAGCCTCAATCAGTACATCATCCGCTATTGGCAATTCGCCTCCAACCGGTTCTACCCTATCAAGCGTAAGGGATTGGCTTATTACTACTACAACAAAGCCATTACCGACGACTTGATAAAGAATCTGCACGAGGAGCAATGCCCTTCGATATGCATCAACGACTGTCCTTATTGCAGCGAAGAAGACTTGGAGTACGCCATGACCCACATTCGCCAGGCGTTTGAAGAGAAGTTCCCCAACGTTTCCATGTACGAGAAGGAACCGTAGGAGCAAGCCTTCAGGCGGTCGGTTGACTAAAGAGGTCGTGCCACTTCTGCATGATAGCGTCCTTGTCAAAACGGGCTGCTGCCTGCCGGGCCTTCTGTCCCATCACGAGGCGTTCATCCCTGTGGTTAATCATCCACAACATCTTGTCGGCAAGTTCCTTCACGCTGCCATTGTCCACCAGTAGCCCCGTCTCGGTGTCGTCAATCAAATCTTCCGGTCCGTATTTACAATTGAATGACACACAGGGAATGCCGCACGACATGGCCTCACCCAGCACCAAGGGCAACCCCTCGAACCTGGAACTGAGCACAAAGAATTCGCTGCGCTGATACTCATCGTAAATATTGGAAACGGGAGCATTGATGTTGATTCTCCCTGCGAGATTGTTCCTGCGAATCATGTCGGTCAGCATCGCTTTGTCCGAGCCGTCGCCGTAGATGTCGACGAACCAGTCTTTACACTGGTTGGCAATCAAGGCGAAGGCTTCAATCAGCATGTCAAAGCCTTTCTGCGCCTCCAAGCGCCCTACGCACAGGATTCTATGCCCGCTTCCATCGTGTGGCAGTATTTCCTCGGGACAAGCAGTTACCGGATTAGGAATCACAGCCACACGAGGGGTGTAAGTCCGCCAATCGTCAGCATCGCCATTGGTCAGCACCACCAGCTGCTCGGCTTTGGCCACCCTGCCTACCATCCATTTGTCATACACAGAAGCAATCACCCTCATCACAGGATTGTTTCTGTAGTCGTAGGATTTCTTGATGGTATAACAAGCCACATGGGATTCCACTATCTGGCGAGCCTTGGTTCGTGCTGAGAGGATAATATCCATCACCTTCATAGAGTAGGTAGTGGATATGATGATGTCCGGTCCCACTTCATCTATCATGGCTTGCAAGCGGCTGCGGAATTCCTTGCGCATCTTGATAAATGCCGGCACCCGTTTAAGGAGCATTTTCCTTCCTAGCCGGTAGAAGCACGTTCCCAGGTCAATATGCCGAATGGACGGATGAAGAGAGAAGGCCAGAGGATTGTCACCTTGCTCGTATGTCACCATAGTTATATTATAGCCATGCTCTGCCAGCCAGTTCATCTTATCGGACATGACACGCTCGGTGCCAGCCTTCATGGCAAAGGATTTGATGATATATACGATTTTCATATCCTCAGTCCTAATTACTCATTACTCAATCCTAATTACTTGTTATTCTTGAACTTCCAAGGCATCAACGTAGTCTCCACTTTGCGTATAAACTTATGGCCGAAGAGCTTGACGAGATAGGCCCTTGCGCGATAATAAGCCTTAGCCTTGGGCGAGAACCAGGAGTTCTGGTAATGATGAATGGCATAGGTGTAGGGGGTGATCTCCACCTCACGCGAATCGAACACCTTTGGCGAGAAGAAAGCATCGTTAAACTCCAGCACCTCTTTCTGCATGTCCAGGTTCCTGATGTTCAAGCTGTCTTCCAGCGACAACACGCGGATAGGTTTCAGCGGCTCTATCTGGCGAATCATAATGTCGGGAACAGTCTTGATGTTCAGGCTCCCATCCTCATTGATGAACGGGCGGTCCTTGTAATAGTCAAGGCAAGCCTTTATCCAGTCGCAGCCCTTCTCAGCTCCCATGATGGCAGCCTCGGGAGTCTGCGCCTTCTCTGCTCCGACGAAGTAAGGCAGGTCTAAGAGGTCATCGAAACTTTTCAGCACCTCCACGTCAGAGTCAAGATAGATGCCCCCCATGTGGTAGAGGGCGTAGAAGCGGATGTAGTCAGCTGCAAAGGCATACTTCTTCTTCTCAAACGCCTGCTTGACCCATATCGACTGGTTCAAGTCGAAACGTTTGGTATCCCAAAGCACCACTTCGTAATCAGGAAGATGCTTCTCCCACGACTTCAGGCACTTGGCTATCTTGGCAGGATACGGGTCGCCGCTCAGCCAGCACAGATGGATTATTTTTGGTATCATAACTTTACTTTTTTACTAAATTCTCTTCACTATCCTCATAATGTTCTTTCTTGTAGAAGATTCTCGACAGGTTCCTGCCCTGAATCTTGGCATGATGGACGAAGCTCTGCCAGATGGACTGCTGGCCCACGGTGCCATAGCCTGTCACTGGGCGTGCCTTCCTGTTGTAGAGGAACGCTATCTTGCCATAGGGTTTCAATGCCAATGCCAAGGAGCCGTCTTCGCCACGACGTATGTCGGTGCGGAACTTCACGTTGCGTGCATACTCTGCATTGAAGGCGAACACCATTCCGCGTACGCACAGTTCAGGACGCTTGAAATGCTGTAAGAACAAGAAGGTGTCACGTGCCAGCTCAAACAGGAACAGTCCGAAGGCAGAGTGGTTCTCGTCGGGGAAGAAGCTCCAGAACGAATTCACACAGGCCACGCCAGGCTTCGTCAGCTTCTTCATCATCAAGTCCACATAATGAGGGGGATAGAAGGTGTCTGCATCAATACAGAAGTGGTATTTCCCACGGGCATGATCCAGACCGCACTGTCGGGCGTAGCCTGGGCTCTGCTTCTCTTCGTTATAGTAAGGAAGCCCCAACGCCTTGTAGACCTCTTCCGTTCTGTCGCCGGAGTTATTGTTCACGCCAATGATTTCTATGGGGTATTGCGTCTGGAGTTCGCTCAGCGACCACAGACAGGCGGGCAGGCGGCGCTCCTCATTATAGGCGATCACCACCACCGACACCACAGGCTTGTCGCTCTGCAAGGCGGCCAAGCGTTCGCGAGTGGCGTCGATAATATCCTGCGGCATCTCGCCGAACGGCTTGCCGTAGATAGTCAGGTATTTATCGTACCATTTATTCATTTTCTCAACAGGGAAGGCTTTGCCCTGCCTTCTATATAAGTAAAGTTACAGACCCCTACTCTACCCCTCCCATTGATGAGAGGGAAGCAGCTACCGACTGCTTATGCGAAACGGATTCCGTAGGCACTCCCCTCCCATCAAGGAGAGGGACAGTGATAAGGTCTGTATTATTATTCATATCTGCTCGTGTCGTTACGGAAAGTTTGCTGCAAAAATACTATTTTTTTCTGAAAACAGCAAATAAACGACCAATTATTTGGCCATTAGCAGAAAAACCACTAATTTAGCGCTCCGATAGCACGTGTTTCTCGTTCCCGCTCCCCTACGGCAGCAGGCAAGCATAGCTTGGGTGCATCGTTGCTTACTCCTCATTCCTATGTCAAAAGCACTATTCATCATCTTCCACGGGTTCGACCCCAACAACGGCATCAGCAAGAAGATCGCCTATCAGGTAGCCGCACTGAAGGCTAACGATATGGACGTTCATCTGTGCTATATGGACGAGACAACCACCAAGAAGCGCATGATTGACCATCAGGTCATTGCTGACTACGGCAGCGGACTGATGAGCAAGATCAAGAAGCGCACAGAGTTTTCGTCCATTGTCCGCTACGCCATCGACAACCATATTGACTTTGTGTACATCCGCTCGAACCACAACGCCAACCTGTTCACCATCAGCATGGTGAAGAAGATGAAACGGGCAGGCATGAAAGTGGTGATGGAGATACCCACCTACCCCTACGACTCGGAATACGAAGCGCAGGGCATGAGCCGGCAGATATTCCAGGACAAGCTGTTCAGGAAGTGTCTGGCCAGCCATTTAGACGCCATCGTCACCTTCTCCGACTACGAGCAGATATTCGGCCAGCGCACCATACGCATCTCCAATGGCATCGACTTCAACAGCATCAAAGTCAAGGACACCACCAACGACACAAGTACCGAGCTGAACCTGATTGGCGTGGCCGAGATTCACCAATGGCACGGTTTCGACCGCGTGGTGAAAGGGCTTGCTGCCTACTACTCAAAGCCCCAGGAGCTGACAGTGAGGTTCCACGTCGTGGGCTATTTTTTCTCAACAGAGGGCGAGACGGCCTTCAAGAGCATCATCGCCGAGAACCACATGGAGGACTACGTCATTCTACACGGGAAGAGGCACGGCGCAGAACTCGACAGCATCTTCCAGCGCTGCGACTTCGGCATAGGCAGCCTGGGGCGTCACCGCGTGGGAATAGACAAGATAAAGACCCTAAAGAACCGTGAATATGCTGCGCGGGGCATCCCATTTGTCTACTCTGAGACCGATAGCGACTTCGACGACAGGCCTTACGTACTGAAGGCGCCTGCCGATGAGAGTCCTCTTGACATCGACAGCATCATACGTTTCTACCGTCAGCTCACCCTGTCGCCCTCAATGATACGCGAATCTATCAGGAATCTCTCGTGGGAGCACCAAATGGGCATCGTACTAAAGGAAATGAGAAATGAGGAATGAGGAGTGAAAAATGAGGAATGAGAAATGAGAAATGAGACTCCTCGTTTGGTTCGGGGCCGCTGAACTAATGGTTCAGCGGCCCCGAACTTTTAGTTCAGCGGCGCTGAACTAGTTGTTCCAAGGCGCTTGAAACTATTTCGGGGGAGATTTCAAGCCGCCAAGTACCGCCGATAAACGGTTAATGTCACGGCCACGTCACGGTTTGAGCAAGGTCTACAGGTTTCGCTTGGGGTAAAGAGCGTCCCACCACGAGGGGTCATCCTTCAGCCAGCGCTGGAACCAGGCCATCTGCGTGGCTATCCACTTCAGCTTCTTGCCATAGTCGAGCACGTGGTGGTTCTCGCCTTCAACCTCTACCAATGCCACCTCGCGTCCCAGCAGCTTCAGGGCGGTAAACATCTGCAGACTCTCGATGATGGGCACATTGGTGTCGGCAGTGCCGTGGAGCAGCAACAGCGGCGTGTGTATCTTGTCGGCATTGAACAACGGACTCTGGTCTACGTAGAGCTGACGGTGGCTCCAGGGATAGCTGTTGGCCATCGACACCTCGCTGTAATTATAGCCCCAGTAGCCCTCGCCCCAGTAGCTGGTGTGATTGGTGATGCCGGCATGGCTCACGGCGGCAGCAAAGATGTCGGTCACGGTCTGCAGATACTGCGTCATAAAACCGCCATAGCTGGCACCCATGCAGCCTATCTTCTCCTTGTTGATGAAGGGTTTCTCCTCACAGAGGTGCTTCACGCCCTCGATGATATCCTCGGCAATGCCGCGCCCGGCAGTGTTCACATGGCGCGAGGCCCACTCCTGTCCGAAGCCGGTGGCGCCACTGGGCTCAACGATATAGGCCACGTAGCCCAGCGAGTTCCACAGCTGGGGGGCGTATGGCGACTCGAAATAGCGGCTCACGGGTGAGCAGCCACCGTAGTAGTAGACAATCATGGGGTACTTCTTCGTCGCATCGAAATCCTTGGGCAGGTAGAGACGGCCATAGACCGTATCGCCCTTCGAGTTCTGATAGTTCCAGTCCTGACAGGTGCCCAGCTCAGCATCGCCCAAGGCTGTGCGCCCGTCGAAGAATGTCTGGGTCTTCAGGCTCGTGGCCTTGGGCTTGAGGTTCGACACGTCAGCCACGTAGGCCGATGCCGGCTCCATGGTCTTGTACGAGAGCCATGCCACCACGGGTGCCTGTGCGGCCATGTCGAAGTGGTAGGTATAGTCGCCCTCAACGGGCACTTTCGAGATGGTTCCCGTCTTGGGGTTGAGCACGAACAGGTTCACATAGTCGCGGTCTTCGGCAGTGAAGTAAAACAGTCCGTTGGCCGCCGACCAGTAGCAGTCTTCCACCGAGGGGTCGAAGTGGTGAGTGAGGGGCGTCACACGTCTGGAGGCCAGGTCGTAGAGGAACAGCTCGTGCTCGGTCATGCTGGGCGTCACGTCGCTGGGCAGCACACAGCCAATGCGGTCGAAGGCTTCGGGGGTGCCTTTGAAGATCAGCTGACGGCCATCGGGTGAGAAGAAGGCCGACTCAAGGAAGCCCTCACCACGGAGCAGAGTGTCGACAGCCAGTGTGCGGGCGTCCATCACGTAGAAGTCGCTGACGGTGGTGGGACGCTTCTCCAGACGCGAGCGCGAAGTGGTGATCAGCAGCTTCTGTCCGTCCTGCGAGATGTCGCACAACTCCTGGTCCTTGACACCGAAGGTGAGGCGCTGGCTCATGCCCGTAGTGAGGTCGTAGCGCAGCAGATGGCAACGGGTGCGCCAACCGGGCTGGCGGTCGTCCATCTCCATCACCTGGAACACCTGCTCGTCCTCCTTGGGGCCTTCTTCGGTCTGGCTGATGATGAGGTAATCTTCCGTGGGGCTCATCGCGTAGTCACCCTCAGGAATGCCTGCAGCCAACCGCCGGCGCTCGCCCGTGGCAGGGCTGACGGCGTAGAGCACACGCACGGTGCCCTCCCACTCCTCTTCTATATACGCACACGTGCGAGGCATCCACTTGACGTTCTGCGAAGGACGGCTCACCAGACGACCATCCTTCACGCGGCGCAGTTCGTATTCCCATTGACTCTCACCTCCGCGCTGAACGGTCTGGTAGGCCAACGTGGCGTAGGCACCGTCGGCCGACAACCTGATGAGGCGCACACGGCGACCATCCACCAGGTCGTGCACCATGTAGGAATGTCGGCGCTCCAAGGTGTAGTCCACAGGATGGTCAGTGGAAATGGCCACAATGATGCTGCTGGTGTCGGCTGGCTCGGAGAGGAACTTGATGGCCACGGCGTGGTGCTCGGGCGACAGCTTCAAGTTGCCGTCGCACTCTTCACCGTCCACAAACAGCTTGTAACGCTCCGTGCCAGCAATGGCGACAGAGCCTGTCAGATAGTCACTGTTGTTCAGGAAGAAGCTCAGCACGCCCACGCTGCGGCTGTCAATCGATGGCAGCAGCGTGTCGCTAAAGACGGTGGTGGGAGGAGCATCGTGGCTGATGGCCTTGAACAACGACTCCTCGTCGAAGGCTGCGCCGTTGACGTCTACCGTATCAAGACTAAAGGGCGAGGCCACGGCAAACGGGCCTGACAGGTTAAACTCGGTAACATAAGTAATCGCGCTGCTGTCGGCGGGAGCTTCCTGCCCCCATGCCATAAGGGCTGTGAATAGCCCTGCTAAGGTAAGAATATTCTTCATAGAGCAATCAATTTGACTGCAAAGATAGATAAATAATGTAAAATAACGGCATTATTGCCGATATTTTTGTATTTTTGCAGGCAGAACGCGATGGAAAGGCTGAACACAATGAACACTTGGAAACAGAATCTGGAGGATACGAAGAGACGATACATCGACTGGTGGAACCATCGGGGTATCGTGCTGAACATGTGGGAACACTTCCAGCAGGGAGTGACGCCCCATGCCGACGTGTCCGAGCCAATGCCTTATAAAGACCTGAACCAGAGGTGGTTCGACCCAGAGTGGCGGTCGGACTACCTCGACTGGTACGTGGCGCACTCGTGCCTGAAGGCCGACATGCTGCCCGTAGCCAACACACAGCTGGGGCCAGGCTCGCTGGCGGCCATACTCGGCGGTGTGTTTGAAGGAGGGGAGGACACCATCTGGATACATCCCAGCCCAGAATTCGCGTCCGGCGGTTCGCCCGCCGGAGAAATCTCATTCGACCCCAACCACCCTAATTACCAACTGCACAAAGACCTGCTGCGGGCCTGCAAACGCAAGGCTCAGGGCCACTACTACGTGGGAATGCCCGACCTGATGGAAGGACTCGATGTCTTGGCAGCACTGAAAGGCACCGACCAGGTGCTCATGGACACGGTGATGCAGCCAGAGGTGGTGGAACGGCAGGTGCAGCAAATCAACGACATCTACTTCCGCGTGTTCGACGAGCTCTACGACATCATCCGCGAGGGCGACGAGATGGCATTCTGTTATTTCTCGGCTTGGGCCCCAGGCAAGATGACGAAACTGCAAAGCGACATCTCGACGATGATCAGCACCGACGACTATCGGCGCTTCGTGCAGCCGTTCATCCGCGAGCAGTGCCAGCGCATACCCTATACGCTCTATCACCTGGACGGCGTAGGGGCCATGCACCACCTTGACGCCCTGCTGGAGATAGAAGAACTGAACGCCATACAATGGACGCCTGGCGTAGGCGAGCCGCAGGGTGGCAGCGAGAAATGGTACGACCTGTATCGCCGAATACTCGCCGCCGGAAAGAGCATCATGGCCTGCTGGGTGACACTGCCCGAGCTGCGACCCTTGCTCGATGCCATCGGCCCCGACGGCGTACACATCGAGATGGACTTCCACAACGAACAGGAGGTTGAGGAGGCCATGCGCATCGTAGAGGAATACAAGAGCGATGAGGCAGACCGCCAAGTGCAAGACATCATCGAAAGAATTGAGCTGCGGACTAACACGGACTCACACGGACAGTCCGAGGCCTCCCAAGAGTCCACAGTAGCCGAAGAGTCCGCATCAGTCCGTGTCAGTCCGCTGCAAAATAATAACAGTCTGCTGCTGCTCGACGGTGCAATGGGCACCATGATTCAGCAGTACCGACTCGACGAGGAGGCTTTCCGCGGATGCCGTTTTGCCAAGCATCCGCAAGACCTTAAGGGCTGCAACGACGTGCTGTCGCTGACAGCACCCTTCGTTATCCGCGATATCCACCGAAAATACCTCGCTGCCGGTGCTGACATCATCGAGACCAACACTTTCAACGCCCAGCGCATCTCCATGGGCGACTACGGTCTAGCATCCTATTGCCGCGACATCAACCTCGCCGCAGCTCGCCTGGCCCGCCAGTGTGCCGATGAGTTCTCCTCGTCGGAAAAACCCCGCTACGTTGCAGGTAGCATTGGGCCCACAAGCCGCACGACGTCCATAGCCACCAGTGGCGAGCTACTCAGCGAACAGCTCCTTCGGGAGGCCTACGCTGAACAGATGCAGGCTTTGGCAGACGGCGGCGTTAATGCCCTGCTCATCGAGACCATCTTTGACACCAACAATGCACGCATCGCCATCGAGGCAGCCCGTCAGGTAGCGCCTCACCTACCCTTGATGCTCAGTTTTAGCGTTGCTACAACAGACGGTCACAACATATTGGGGCAGAGTATTTTAGAATTCTTGAACGAACAATCACAACAGTTCTTTTCCATCGGTATCAACTGTGTGACCGACATCCAGCAGATGACACCGTTTATGTTGGAACTGGCACGTTTCGGTACGCGGGTCAGCCTCTATCCCAATGCCGGCCAGCCCGACAGCGACGGACGTTACAACAAGACACCGGAGAGTCTGCTTGCCGATGTATGGCCGATGCTTGAAGGGCACCACCTGAGCATCATCGGCGGCTGCTGCGGCACCACCGACCAGCACATCGCCCTCATGGCACGTGCCATCGAACCCGTCCCCGGCATACGACTCTCGCCGCAGAGTGATTATTTGCAGCGGACTCACTCGGACATACACGGACTATCCGAGGCAGCCCAAGGGTCCGTGCCAGTCCGTGTCAGTCCGACGCAAAAAGAAAAACAGTCCGAATCTGTCCGTGTCAGTCCGACGCAAAAAGAAAAACAGTCCGAATCTGTCCGTGTCAGTCCGATGCCAAAAGAAAAACAGTCCGAATCTGTCCGTGTCAGTCCGATGCCAAAAGACAACCCATCCGAGTGCCTTTTCCAGGCCATTCTCGATGGCAAGAGCGACCATGCTGCGGAAGCCGCGAAGGTGGCCATTGCCAACGGTGAGGCACCACAGACGCTCATCAACGAACAGATGATACGCGCCATGGGCGAGGTGGGACAGCGATTCCAAGACGGCAAGGCATTCGTGCCACAACTGCTCATGGCTGGCCGAGCCATGAAAGCAGCACTGGCCGAACTGAAACCCCTCATGGCAGGAGACACCTCAACCGCCATCGGCAAAGTGGTCATCGGCACCGTAAAGGGTGACCTACACGACATAGGCAAGAACCTCGTGGCCTCCATGCTCGAGGGCTGCGGCTTCGAAGTCATCAACATCGGCATCGACGTCAGTGCCGACAAGTTCATTGAAGCGGTGAAGGAGAACCACCCCGACATTCTGTGCATGTCGGCCTTGCTCACCACCACGATGGGCTACATGCGGGAGGTCATCGATGCCCTTGAAACCGCAGGCATACGCAACCAGGTCAAGGTGATGGTGGGAGGGGCGCCCGTGACTCAAGGCTTTGCCGATGACATAGGCGCCGACGGTTACAGCGACAATGCCAACACGGCCGTCACCGTAGCCAAACAACTGTTAGGAAACAACCACTGAATACAACGTAATATGAAGAAAACAATCAGACTATGGATGTGTGCCGCCATCCTTTCCCTCTGCGGCACGATGGGCATTCAGGCACAAGTAATGAAGTCTGCCGATTTGGAGAAATATGCCAAGGAGCGCTACGGCGACAAGTGGCTCGACGCCGCCAAGAACCTGGCATCAGGACTGACTCTCGACAAGAACGAGAGCCTGACCTACCAGCAGGTGATAGAAGCCCCAGGCAAGACGAAAGAACAGCTTTACGTGGCTTTGAACTACTGGGCCACCGCCACCTTCAAGGACAAGCAGGCCATCACCTTGAACGACAAGGACGCCGGATGCATCATCATCTCATCGACCATTCCGAACATTGTGGAGCATACGGGTACGCTTAACAAATACTCGGTAAGCATCACACCCGTCATTCGCATTGACATCAAGGAGGGGAGAATCCGGGTCACCTACACCGTACAGAACTACGACATCCTGGCCGACATCAGCGGCGGATGGATCAGTCTGGTGGATGACGACAAAAAGACCTACGGCGACTCGAAGCGCAAGCGCGATGACAAGACCAATGCTAACCTCTACGACGAGCAGTGGGAGATAGTGAAGCACTACCCCTTCGTAGACAAGGACTCGCAGAAGCGTACCTGCGCCAAAGCATTGGTAATGACGCATGCCTACTCCAACGCCATCATGGACAAGGTGGAAGAGGCCATAAAGAGTGGCATCGTTGGCAACGAGGACGACAACTGGTAATCAAGTACAGATAGGGGCTATAGGCTTGATGCGCTTATAGCACTGTTTCATATTACAAAGTCCGCAAGTGTACTCCTGCTTGCGGACTTTTTTGCCTATGCCAATGATGCCGCTGACACTTTTGATGGGCAGCATCAGGGAGCTGTCGTTGAGCGTCACGCCACAAGTATGACCTTGGAAGAGGGGGAAGAGCAGCTGCTGCTCGCTGACATGCCAGCCGCAATAGCCGGGCGAGAAGCGGTTGGTGTGGTGCCACCCCAGCTTATCGATGCTCTGCTGCAAGGAGACCTCCATGCAGTCGGCACATCTCTCGGCAACGACGCTGCCCAGGGCATCGGCGATGAACAGGCGCACCATGTCGCCATCGTCTTTTAGCCGCGCCATAAAGTCATCGTATTCACAGCCTGCGGTGGCTATGAACAGGGAATAGGCTTCTGAGTCCCCCAGCTGCCGCAGAATGATGGGGCCCATATTGAATGCAGGCAACTGGGGGACTGTGAGATAGCAGAATTGCGGCCTGAGCCAACGCCGCATGTCGTCGACCAGTGCCTGCACCTCGGTCTGCGTAGCCTGGTCGGGCACAGCATCGCGATACCCTATCTGCGCATAGACGTCACTTGGGGTGACACCGAGCTCATCGTAGTGTAGCGTTTTCTGTGTCATTCACTTTTTGCTGACGCGCCTCGGGCCTTATGCCAACAGGTCGAGCTGGAAGCGGGTGCCCTTGGTATATTGTGGGTCAATCGAGAGATCGCCATCCATCTTTACCGCCATCACCTTGCAGATTGGCAGTCCGAGACCGTCGCCCGTGGTGAGGTCTTTCACCTCGAGGAAGGGCTTGAAGATGTCCTGCTGTTTCTCCTCGGGTATGGCTTCACCGGTGTTCGTCACCAGGAACTGCTGCTTGTGGGCACCACGCTTCTTATAGTCGAGCGTTATCTTTCCTCCCTCGGGGGTATAGACGGCTGCATTGTTGAGCAAATGGAGCAGTATGTGCGACACGTACTCCTTGTGAATCTTGGCACTCATATTGGGAGCATTCACCGCCAGCTTGACGTCGCTCTTCACCTTGTCCTTGACCTGAGCCATCAGTTCATCGAAGAAGCGCGATATCTGAACCTCTTCCAATTCCATGTTCTCCTGAGGTGTGGATTCCAGCTGCGAGAGTGTCTGTATATGGTTCGAGAAGTCCTGCAGAGCTTTTACCTCAGGCTGTCGGCTGTCGAGCTTCCGCAGTGTGGGTTCCAGCTGCGCCGAGATGTTGCTGATGAACTTAGCCTTCAGGGCGTTGTTCTCGTTGAGCATGTTGATGGTCTTCTTCTGCTTGCGGGTGAGGAGGATGAATCGCATCAAGGCGAGGGCTCCCAGTGCCAGCACAACAGCGAGAATGGCAGCCAGCACGCCAAGGATGGCGATGACGCTTCCCCGCGATGACAGCGAGCTGTCGCGCTCGGCTATCTCCGCCTTGCCATCGGCTATCTGCTTCTTTAGCCCATCTATCTCGGCAGCCACCTTCAAGGCATCGGTCGAGTCTTTCCAGACGATGTAGCTCTTGTAGGCCTTATCCACCAGCTTACCGCTGTTGCTCCGGCGACCGATGTCGATGAGTGTCTGGTAGGCCTCTTCCACCTTGCCGTATTCCTGCTTGGCGGTCAGCAGTTCGGCCAGTTCCTTGAAGGCCTCGTCGCCACTGGTCGTCTGTCCGAAGTTATAGTAGCAGACGACCTTGTTGTAGAGCATGTCGCTCTTTACCGCCTCATCGCCAGAGGCATTGGCCTTGGCCTCCATAATGTCCAGCTGGGCATTGGCCTTGTCCTTCTTGTTCAGCTTGACATACATCTGCATCTTTTCCTTTGCTACGAGGTACTGAAGGGCTGCTGTCTGGGCTGCCGGCAAGTGCTTCGACAGGATGGTCTGGTCGATGCGTTGCAGCAGTTCGAAGGCTTCCTTCCAGTAATTGTCGCGCTTATAATACAGCGATGTAGCCTTCACGCCGCACTCCACGCTCTGCTGCATCTGGCCTTTGTTGGCATAGTCCTCAAAGGCACGGATAAAGTTGTAACGGGCAGTGCCTATCTGGCCTCTGGCATCTTCGGCCTCGGCTCGTTGTTGCCATTCGCTCTTCTCGTACTCCTGTGCACTGACGACAGCAGAGCAGAAGAGCGTACTTAACAGTAGGATTAGAACCTTTTTTCTCATAAAGCTATTTAGATCTAAATAATTATTACTTTTTCTTTATAGTATTGCTGTCTCTCACCGGGAGGAGGGCGTTCCATTCAGCCACTGAGCTGAAGAAAGCATCTATGTTTTCCTTGGGGGTGCCAGGAGGCGTGTCGCATCCGCTTGAGATGACGAAGTTTTTGTAGTGTTTCATCTTCTCCAGCAGTTCCAGTGTTGCCTGGCGCATCTGCTGTGGTGTGCCGTCTTTGAACAGACTGACGGGGTCGAGATTCCCCATGACGAGTGCGGTTGGTGGAACGTCGGCAGCCACTTCGTCCAACCGGCATTTGTTGCCGAAATGATAGGCGGCAGCCCCCGTCTTGACCATAGCATGGGTGCAGTGGCCGGTGTTGCCGCAGTTGTGAAGGATGACGATAAAGTCATCGTCCTGCACGTGCTCCACGATTTGGCGTACGTATTGCGATGAGAATGCAAGGCAGTCATCGTCGGACAGCAGTCCCGCTGCAGGTTCGGCCATCAGCACGCCGTTGGCTCCCGTTTGCTTCAACGCCTCGCAGTACTTCCCAATGAAGTCGGTACATTTCTGGAGCAGCACATGGGCAGCATCGGGATGCTCGCATATCAGCACCATGATTTCCGACATATCGTAAAGTCGCCCGGCGAGAGAGAAAGGGCCGATGCAGCCCGAGAACAGAGGGCGAAGGCCCGCCGAGTGAGCTCCGCCGCAAAGGCTTCTCATAGCCTGGGCAGCCATGAGACTTGCCTTCAGGTACTGCGGCACACGTCCTGCCTTCAGCGATGGCACCTGCAACAGCCCTATGCTTTCCACCTGGTTGAGCAGCCGCCCGCTGATGGCTGGCACGGCATGGTCGCTGAACACCACTGGAGCCCCGAAAGCCTCGGCCTCCACCGTCAAGTCCATGATAGTGCATACCGCCGCTGTAGGGTATTTCCGGGCCATGCTTATCACAGCCTCGGCGTGTATACACCCGTCGCTGACAGCCTGACGCACGCTGTGGCCATTCATCTCAATGCCTGGATGCGTCATCACGGGCACGGCCTGCACGCCTTCTCGTCGGATGATGTCGGCCACCCATTCCTTTGCTGTCTGCTTCATGGTGTCAATAAGCTTCACGGTATTTGCTCTCGTCCTTATCAGTCATCATCGAAAGGTATGACTGGTATCTGCTTTGGGCAATCAAATGGTCGTCAAGTGCTTTCAGCACAGCGCAGCCTGGTTCATGGGTGTGGGTACAGTTTGAGAAGCGGCAGTCCTTGGAGAACCGGAATATTTCCTTGAAGTAGCCCGTCAGTTCCTCGGGCTCGATGTCGAACGTTCCGAAGCCCTTGATGCCCGGAGTGTCAATGAGGTATCCTTGGGGTAGGCTGATCATCTCGCTGAACGTGGTGGTGTGCATCCCTGTGTTATGGGCATCGCTCACCTCGGCCGTACGCAGGTTGGCACCTGGCACCAGCCGGTTGATGAGAGTCGACTTTCCCACACCACTGTTGCCGCTCAGCAGCGTAATCTTACCGTTGAGCAGTGGCCGCAGTTCCTCTACGCCTTGCCCTGTCTCGGCGGAGATTTGCCGGCACTCGTAGCCTATGTTCTCATAGAGGGTCACCATCATCTCTTGATAGCGCCGCAAGTCATCGTCGAGCAAGTCGCTCTTGTTGAAAAGCAACACCACCGGCACGCGATAGGCTTCGGCCGAGGCCAGGAAACGGTCGATGAAGGTGGTGCTGGTCTGCGGGCGGCAGACGGTGACTATGAGCAAGGCCTGGTCTATGTTTGCCGCAATGATGTGGCTCTGCTTCGACAGGTTGATGCTCTTGCGAATGATGTAGTTGCGACGGTCCTCAATCTCAATAATATATAGAGGAGAGTGAGGAGTGACTATCGTACCCTCATGCGGTGTTTTGCCCGTTGCATCAAGTGAAAGGGGGGAGGCTTGAGGCCTGCTGAGCACCACCCTGTCGCCAATGGCAACAGGATTAGTGGTGCGCAATCCCTTTAGGCGGAAGTTGCCTTTCACCTTGCATTGCACCAGTTCCCCCTCGTCGGTACGCACAACGTACCAACTGCCGGTATTCTTGACAACGAGCCCCTTCAAAACTCAGAAATGAGTTTATAAGTTTATGAGTTTATAAGTTTGGGAGTCTTGGACTCAAAAACTTAACAACTCACACAGTCATTATCTCCTTGTTCTTGGCTTCAATCAGGGCGTCAAGTTTCTTAATCCACTTGTCGTGAATCTTCTGCAGCTCCAGTTCGGCGTCCTTCTCGTTGTCCTCGCTCAGCCCGTCCTTGATGGCCTTCTTCAGCTTGTCCTTGATGTCGGCACGCACATTGCGCACCTCCACCTTGGCCTTCTCGGCAATCTTGTTGCATTGCTTCACCAGGTCGCGGCGTCTCTCCTCGGTGGGCTGAGGAATGACCAGACGTATCACCTCGCCATTGTTCTCGGGCGTGATGCCTACGTCGCTGTCCATGATAGCCTTTTCAATATCGCGGATTTGCTTCCTGTCCCAAGGCTTGATGGCAATGGTACGGGCATCGGGACAGTTCACCGTTGCCACTTGGTTCAAGGGCACACGCGAGCCGTAGCTCTCCACCCTTACACCGTCGAGAATGGCCACGTTGGCACGTCCGGCACGGATGCGGTTCAGCTCGTCTTCCAGGAACATGGCAGCCATCTCCATTCTCTCTTCACTCTTCTTCAGCGTTTCTTTAACGTCAATCATAACAATACGGTATTTAACATTTCTGCTTACAAAATTATGGATTTTATTTGTAACGAGCAACTTTTTTGAAAAAAAAACGCCACGGAGGGGCTTCTTTTTCAAAATAATGGTTATCTTTGCACCAAAATTCAACGACATGAAGGCTTTAAGGACACTTTTCGCCGCTTTAATGATAGCAGCAGGCAGTGCGGCATCTGCCGACAATTTCCAGTATCTCACCGTCAGTACACAGGATAGTGAGACCTCATACGAGCTGAGCCAAATCAGCAAGATAACGTTCAGCGAGGCAAACATGATTCTCACCCTGAGCAACGGCACCACCCAGGAGCTTCCTTTGGCCCAGCTTCAGAAGATGTTCTTCTCCGACGATGCCTCGTCCATTGCCTCGATGGGCTCGGCCAAGTCGAAGGTCACCATGAACGGCGGAACGGTCTATATCGACGTGGCCGATGGCGAGCGTGTCACCATATATAATATTGGTGGCACCGAGTTGCTGAGCACCACCTCCACCATGTCCACATCTTCGCTGCCAAGGGGAGTCTATATCATCCGCATGGGCAACGAGACAAAGAAACTGCTGAACAAATAAGGCTGCTTCCTATCAACATTTCCCCCTGCGTCCCCAAGGCGAAGGACATGTTCCTTCAGGAAGCAGACGAGCTGATGGGCTCAGTAAGCGGCAACGGCATTGGCTATGGCGGCGTTGACGGCAATGGCGAGAAGAATCCCTCCTCGCGTGCTATCGACATGGTGTGGGATGATGACGAATAGCCCGTTCCACACTTCTCACGCTGCATAGACTGCCTCGGCGACAGTTCCAAGCGGTTTGAAACTATGAGTCCGAAGGCCTCGGACTGCGAGTCCGAAGCCGTCGGACTGGCAGTCCGAGGCCTTCGGACTAAAGTGCAGTGTCCCCGCGCGAGTCTCCCTTCCCCAAGAAAAGGGAGGGGAGACTCGTGGAGTGTCCTGCGGTTAGAGTGTCTTTAGGGTTTGGATATAGTTTGGTGAAGTGTCTTTCCTAAACGACCAAACAGCCAAACGACCAAACGACCCATCAATCTTTCTTTCCAAACTTGGGGTCGATCTTCAGGAAGGCGCACACGGCGAAAGTGGCAGCACAGCAGATGATGGTCCAAATGAAGAAGTGGCGGTAGCCTATGGTCTCCTGCAGCCAGCCTGCCATCATGCCGGGCAGCATCATGCCCAGGGCCATGAAACCGGTGCACATGGCGTAGTGGGCGGTCTTATGGCTACCCTCTGAGAAGTAGATGAGGTAGAGCATATAGGCTGTGAAGCCAAAGCCATAGCCAAACTGCTCGATGAAGACACAGGCGTTGACCATGAAGAGGCTGTCGGGCTGGGCATAGCTCAGGTAGACGTAGACGAGGTCAGGCAGTGTGATGGCGCAGACCATGGGCCACAGCCATCGCTTCAGTCCGCCACGCGCCGCTGCTATGCCTCCGAGGATGCCGCCGATGGTGAGTCCGAGGATGCCCACGGTGCCGTAGACGAAGCCCACCTGGCCCGTGGTAAGCCCCAGTCCGCCCTTGTCTATGGGATCGAGCATGAAGGGGTTGATGATTTTCACGAGCTGTGCCTCGGGCAGTCGGTAGAGCAACATGAAGAGTATGGCCACGAGGGCGTGCTTCTTGGTGAAGAAGGTCTTGAATGTCTCTACGAATTCGCGCATGATGTTTCCTGCCGAAGCGTCCTTGGCGGGTCGGTCGGTGGCAGGCCTGGGCAACACCCACCTGTGCCACAGGGCGGCGAGGAAGAAGAATGCAGAGAGGACGGCGAACACCACGAGCCACGAGAAGGGTATGTTGCCTGAGAGTCCCTGGAAAGTGGCGGTGGTTTCTCCTTTCAACTTCGAGTCGACGTCGATGAGCATCAGTGCCGGCTTGTCCCAGTTGGCTTTATTGAACTCAAAGCGCGATGGCAGCTGGGCGCCCTGCACCATCTGTATGCTCTGGTCGCCACCCTTGAAAGCCATGTTGAGCACCACGGGCTCGTCGCCTTTCGGGGCCTCTGACAGCCTCACCGACACCAGCATCTGGCGGTTGGCATGGGCAGCTACCTGTTGCGCCTCTATTCCCGAGCTAAGCTCGCCTGCCCGTGGCTTTTCACCGAAGGTATCGCGCACCCATTTCGTAAATGCACTCTCCTCCTCAACGGCTGCCTGCTCCTGTTTCTCGGCAGCTGGCGCGGCATAGCCGTTGGCCACATTCTGTGCAGCAGCATAGTCGGCCAGCGCCACATCGCCGGGTTTCACCTCGTCGAACACGAAGCGCGGCCCGCTGCCGCCTTGTTCGGAGACGTCGGCAATGGTCACCGACTGGGGGGTGGCCGTCACCTGCAGCATGGCGGGCTCGAGGCCACTGCTCATCTCAATCAGTCCGGCCAGGATGACGAGCAGGCCCTGTCCGGCAACGGTGGCAATGCGGTAGAACGTGCTGCGGATGCCTACGTAGAGCGACTGCTCGTGGTCGTCGAGGGCGTGCATGTAATAGCCGTCGGCAGCAATGTCGTGAGTGGCCGATGTGAATGCCACGAGCCAGAAGGCTGCCAGCGTGAGCTGGAAGAACAGCGAGGTGGGCAAGGCAAAGGCGATGCAGGCAAAGGCAATGGCAATGAGGAACTGCATGGTGACCGTCCACCAGCGCTTGGTCTTCACCAAGTCGATGAATGGGCTCCAGAAGGGTTTGATGACCCACGGCAGGTAGAGCCAGCCAGTATAGAAGGCGATGGCCTCGTTGGAGATGCCGAGGCGTTTGTACATAATCACCGAAATGGTCATCACGGCCACATAGGGTAGTCCCTCGGCCATATAAAGTGTGGGTATCCACGACCAGGGGTTGCGTTTCTTTCTTTGTTCCATATTCATAGTTATATGTAACATATTAAGTCTTTAAGTTTTTGAGTTCAAGACTCTCAAACTTATAAACTCATAAATTCATAAGCTTATAATCAGTATGCTTTTTTAATCTCTGCTCCTTTGTAGTAATGCAGCAAAATATCTTTGTAGCTATATCCCTGACTAGCCATGACGGCGGCACCTATCTGACACAGGCCGACGCCGTGGCCCCAGCCGCGTCCATGGAGTACGAAGCGGCCATCGGTGGTCTTCTCCACCTCGAAGTTGGAGCTATAGAGGTGGCTCTCGCTGAGTGCACGCCTTATCTCCAATTCCTTGCCGATGATGAAGCTGCGATTGGTGCCCACAATCTGCAGGCGCCAGATGCGTCCGCTCTTTCCACGGCTGAGGGGCACGAGGTCGGTAATGGTTCCCAGGTCGAGCTTCAGCTTGCTGTTCACCAGTTCCGAAAGTTCCCGCTGCGTATATTCCACATGCCAACGATAGAAGTCGGGCGTCTCCTGATCGTAGTCGTTGAGCACCTGCTGCAGCACGTCCTTGTCGGCCTTGCTACAATAGGGGCACTCCACCGTCTGCAGATAGGGTTTGGGGGTATCTTCCCAACAGTACTGGTACTCTTCTGTCGTGCCTCCACAGCACTTCGAGAAACGGGCATCGCAGAGCTGGCCGTCGTAGGTCAGCACCTGTCCTCGGGTGGCCCTGACGGCCTCTTCGGTAGCAGAGCGCAGTGGGGCGTGGTGTGAGATGCCCTGATAGCGCTGACAGTGGTCGTCGGCACAGACGTCGAAGAGTGTGTGCTCCTCACGGTCGTACCAGCGCAGCAGCTCATCGTCTTTCTTCACAAACGAGAAGAAGCTGTTCTCGCGCTTTAAGCCATTCTCGTCCTTCAGTTTCTTCTGGTATAAGAGCCAGGAGCGCGAGATGACGGCATGGGCTTTCAGCAGCTCGAGCGAGGAGGTGGCGCTCATCTCACTGCCGACGACGCTCTTCAAATACTGTTCGACGGGCAGCTCGTTGATGGCCAGCACATTGTCGGCCTCGACCAGCAGGCGCAGAGAGCCCTGGAACGTCTGTCGCTGCTGGCGCTCCCAGTGGAACCCTGAGCCGATGGTGACGTCGTCGATGGAGAAGAGCGACTGGGCCGACTGGGGTGTGAAGCGCAGCTCGCGGTACTGCTGGCCGCGCCATGTCAGTCCACCGTCGGTCAGCTCCACCACCTGGGAGCCTGTGAGTGTCTCGCCCTTGGCGGTATAGGGCCCATTGAGTTCGAAGTCGATGCGCTGACCGCTGACGATGCCTACGGTCACTAAGGGCTCATCGGTCATAGCAGTCTTGTCGGTCTTGTCGGCTACGGCCGACATCTTCAGCCGTTCCACAAGGCGGGTCATGCCATCGCTGTCCAAGGCGCATTCACGGAGCAGGGCCACGGCCCTCTCTGGCGTGAGGCGTTGGAAGTCCTCGCTGCGAGGGGTGATCATCAGGCCGGCCATGTCTACTGCGCCGGGACTGATCATCATCTGGGTGTCATCATCGGCATAATAGCAGGCAGGGCGATGCTTTCCACGAGGGAATACCACGGTGAGAAGCTCATCGTCCTGAAGCCACGCCACGAGATTCATCATCGGCTCCTCCTGCAGCTCGAACAGGTCGGAATGGGCAGACAGCATGGCCTCGTAAAGCCTTGTGAAGAGGCGTTCGCTCGCCTTGCGGAACTTCGAGCGGATGAGCAAGGCAGGACAGGGATAATTCTCAATCACTGACACAGATGCTTCGTCATCCAGAC
Source organism: Prevotella sp. (assembly GCA_024690505.1). Taxonomy (GTDB): domain Bacteria; phylum Bacteroidota; class Bacteroidia; order Bacteroidales; family Bacteroidaceae; genus Prevotella. The sequence continues at coordinate 20,718 of JAILPA010000186.1, read as the reverse complement.
TCATCACTACAGTGAGACTACGCGACAACCGCTGCCACTCCCTTTGCAAAGGAAGCACTCCTGTAGTTCCCGCTTGCAGATGGGCATGGTCGGGAGCCGAGGCGCCGCAGCGGGGACCGTTGTAGAGCAGGGTCATCGCAGGATATTTTGCCAGCAGGGAGAGCATCTGGCCATACATCGGGCGGATGCGCTGTGGCTGATGGCGCCGCGTGGGAAGGGTGAAATGCATGGGCAATATAGGGAAGGGGTTGACCAGCAGCTCATAGTCGCCCTCGACCTTCGTCAGCTGCTCCTTCGGACGGTTAGCTGTGCAGAGGAAACAGGGGCGCTGGGCCAGTGCTTCTTTCGTCATAGCAGCACCAGTAGACCGAATGCGGGCGGGATTGAACTGCACCTGAAGTGTCAGACCGTCGGTGGCTAAGTCGCGTGTCAACACATGGTTCAAGTCGGCATAGCGCTGCGCCGTCTCTGGCCATACGTACAACTGACGGTTAAACAACCGCTCAAGAGGCCCTTGCTCTTCGCGGCTTTCACCTCGCTCCTCACGGTTCATGCGCTGACGGGCCAGGATTTCAAGCGTACGCAGACGGTCTTTGTACAGGTTGTTGGCATTGACACGCTCCTGGCTGAGGGCTGCATCACTGTTGCCCGTCCAGCGCCGGCACAAGTACAGTTCATCGTAAATGCGTCCAATGCGATAGCGGCGCGAGAACCATAGACCCATGGCGTAGTCTTCGCCATACGATGTGTTGGGCAACTGCACCTGACGCAACAATGGAGTGAAGAAGGCACGGGGCGCTCCCAGCCCATTGATTCGCAAAGCATTATTAGGGCCGTTCTCGTCGGTCCATTCTCGGTGAGCAATGAGCCCTGGAGGTAACGTCTGCAGGTCAAAGTCACACATGCGATAGCTGCCTATTATCATGGCAGCCCGCTGCCGGTAGAACTCGTCGACAATGCGCTGAAGGGTATGCTCGGAGGAGTAAAGGTCATCGCTGTCGAGCTGCACGGCAAAGCGTCCGCAGCGCTCATCGTTCACAGCCTGATTCCAGCAGCCGCCAATACCAAGGTCTGTGCGCTGGGGGATGATGTGTACCAGACGGTCGACGTGACCTGATGACAAAGCGGAAAGAATGTCGGTAGTGCCGTCGATGGAGTGATTATCCACTACGATGACGTTGTATGGGAAAGTGGTCTTCTGTCCGAGCGCGCTTTTCACGGCGTCGGCGATGGTCTTGGCCCGATTGAACACGGGAATGATGACCGACGCCTCTACGGGGAAAGGCTGTTCCCCGAAGTCTACATTGACACGGGCGGATGTATCGATGAGGGCACCAATAGCCTGCAAATGACGGGTTGCCACCTGCTCGCGCTCCACCTGCACCTCGCGGTTGGCGGGGTTCACATAGTCGAACTGCTTCTCACCCGAGGCACGGGTGTCAAGTTCCACCTCTGTGTAAAGATATTCGTTCAGGTGGAGCAGGCCGCCATGACAACTGAGGAAGAGCCGCAGGGCATAGAGTGCACTGTACTGATAGGACGTGTCGGCATTCTCGGTGGCCCACTGTTTCAGCAGTGAGGTGCGTATCAGCAGCAGCGATCCAAAGTCGAAGTCGTCGCGGATGCTACCCAGTTGATAGTCGATGACGGGATGACGCACCACGGTCTTAGCACCAGCCGCGTCGCTTCTCTCCTCCCATCGGTCAGTATAGAGCATGGCAGCGTCGCTGTCGTCGGCCACACGAACCATACGTTCAAGGGCCCCTTCGCCCAGCACTATGCCAACGGGCTTGTCAACGAGAACCGTATAGTCGGCGACAGCCTTACTGGCAATGGCACGCAACGCCTCGCAAGAGGGGGACGTGGTGAATGGTTCGCAGAACACCGTCCTTACGACAGGCATTTTATGCAGGCACCCGCATAATTCCGAAAAGCATTGCTCATCGGCAGCGGGCAAGAAAAAGTCAATTCGTCTGTTCATAATCTGTCGTTGATAATGACTTTGCAAAGGTACACATTTAGCCCGATATTGCCAAACGATTTCAAGGAAAAAAGGTGGCATGACCCCTTCAGAAGGAAAAAACACAAAAAGAATTTGGCCGTTTGCTCACTTATTCGTACCTTTGCACACTGATGAATAACACTATTCAACCGACTATGGATTATCAGTATCATATTTTTTCGCCCTACCGGGTATGCCCGCTGGGTGCCCATGTTGATCACCAGCATGGTTTAGTAACGGGATTTGCCATCAACAAAGGCGTTGACTTGTGGTTCAATGTTCGCAAGGACAACGTAGTGAAGCTCTCGTCGAGAACGTTCGAGGGCAACGTGGAGTTTCTGGTTGACGCACCGTCACAAGTCAAGGAGCGTCACTGGGGCGACTATGCCCGTGGTGCCAAGTTTGCACTGCGCAAGCGCTTTGCGTTAAAATACGGCATCGAAGGTGTGCTTCAGGGCTCGCTGCCCGTCGGCGGACTGTCGAGCAGCGCTGCCGTGCTCGTGGCATACGTCATGGCACTGGCCAAGGCCAACGACATTTCGCTCCAGCCCTTTGAGGTGGTGAAGATTGCATCCGAGGCTGAACGGGAATACATAGGCCTGAACAACGGACTGCTGGACCAGGCATGTATAGCTTTGGGAAAGAAGGACGGGCTGCTGTTCCTCGACTGCGACTCGAACGACTACCGCATCATCAAGCGCAACCCCAACCTGCCGGAGTTTGAGATCGGCATCTTTTTCTCGGGACTGACACGCTCGCTGGTCAACAGCGACTACAACCTGCGTGTCTATGAATGCAAGACGGCTGCATGGAACATGCTGGCCTATACCGACCAGCCTCTGAAAGCATTCGACAAGACGTTCCTGCGCGACATTCCCAAGGCCACTTTCGACAAGACACGCATCGCCATGCCAAGCCGCTTCGCCCGTCGAGCCGAACATTTCTACAGCGAATACCGACGTGTACGACAAGGAGTGACAGCCTGGGAATCTGGAAACATGAAGCTTTTCGGTAAACTGTCGTTTGATTCCTGCGAGAGCAGCATCAACAACTACGAGTGTGGCAGCCCGGAGCTCATTGCCATCTACGAAGCCATGCGCGACTTACCCGGCGTGTGGGGAGGCCGTTTCTCGGGCGCAGGTTTCAAAGGCGCCTGCATCGCACTCGTTGACCCTGCCTATAAAGATGAGATACAACAGAAGCTCACCGAGCGCTATCTCTCACAATTCCCTGAATACGAACAGACCTTCCAGATCTTCTGGGTGAAGCCCGACGACGGTGCCCGCTTTGTATAGGCAAGGGACTACTCCATCATGGCTGAACAGACATTACACAGAAGTTAAACCCATTAACGAGAAAAGAACACAAGAACAATGAAAACCATCGTTATAGCCGCCGGCTACGCCACCCGTTTGGGCGAACTGACCAAGAACTTCCCCAAGCCACTGCTGAAAATCGGCAACACCACCATCCTCGACCGTATGCTCAACGACATTGACCGCATACCAGACATCGATGAGCACATCATCGTGACGAATCATAAGTTTGCCCCCATCTTTCAGGACTGGGCCGCAGCAAGCCACTACAGCAAGCCCATCACCATCATCGACGACGGCACCGAGACCAACGACACACGTCTGGGAGCTGTCTGCGACCTCCTGCTGGCCATGGACAAGCGTCAGATTGACGACGACCTGTTAGTGGTGGCAGCCGACAACATCCTATACTTCTCATTCCAGGAATTCGTTGATTTCTTCAAAGACAAGCAGACCTCGTGCATCATGTGCCACGAGCAGCCCTCCATCGAGAAGCTGCAGCGCACTGGCGTCATCGTGGTCGACGAACAAATGCGCGTGCTCAACATGGAAGAGAAGCCACAGCAGCCCAAGAGCCATTGGGCCGTACCGCCGTTCTATATCTATCGAAAAGCCGACCTCGACCTTGTACGCCACTCTGTGGAAAACGGATGCGGCAAGGATGCTCCTGGCAATCTGGCACACTACATGGTAGAGCATACCACCATGCACGCCTGGCCCATGACCGCCGGACGCTTCGACATCGGTTCCCTCGACACCTACTACGAGGCACAGCGTCTCTTCTCAGGCAAGCCGTTACAGAAGATTTCCTTAGAGCACAAGGCCATCCTGGTGACTGGTGCCGCAGGCTTCATCGGTTCCAACCTGGTGAAACGTCTGCTGAAGGATACACAGACCGCCCATATCATCGGCATCGACAACATGAACGACTACTATGACGTGCGACTGAAAGAACAGCGGCTGGAGGAGCTCAGCAACCCACGATTTACGTTCATCAAAGGCGACATTGCCGACAAAGCCACCATCGACACCATCTTTGCCGATTACCGGCCCGCGGTGGTGGTGAACCTGGCAGCACAAGCTGGTGTGCGCTACAGCATCACCAATCCCGATGCTTACATCCAGTCGAACCTCATCGGGTTCTACAACATTCTCGAAGCCTGCCGCCACAACCCTGTAGAACACCTGGTCTATGCCTCTTCTTCAAGCGTCTACGGCTCAAACAAGAAGGTGCCCTACTCCACCGACGACAAAGTGGACAACCCCGTCAGCCTCTATGCCGCCACGAAGAAGAGCAACGAGCTGCTGGCACACGCCTACTCGAAGCTCTACGACATCCCCTCCACGGGGCTGCGCTTCTTCACCGTCTACGGCCCTGCTGGCCGTCCCGACATGGCCTACTTCGGCTTTACTAACAAGCTGGTGAAGGGCGAGACCATCCAGATATTCAACTATGGCAACTGCAAGCGCGACTTCACCTATGTCGACGATATTGTGGAGGGTGTGGTACGCATCATGCAGGGTGCACCAGAGAAGCAGACTGGCGAGGACGGACTGCCGTTGCCGCCTTATAACGTCTACAACATAGGCAACTCGAGTCCCGAGAACCTGCTCGACTTCGTTGACATCCTTCAGCAGGAGCTGGTGCGTGCCGGCGTGCTGCCCCAGGACTATGACTTCGAGGCCCACAAGAAGTTAGTGCCCATGCAGCCTGGCGACGTGCCCGTAACCTTCGCCGACACCAGTGCCCTGGAGCGCGACTACGGCTTCCGTCCCTCAACGCCGCTGCGCGACGGTCTGCGGGCTTTCGCCGAGTGGTATGTCAAGTACTATCAGCAATAGACTGTGGAAGAGAAGAAAGTGCTGATGGGCATGACGGCAACAGAACTGAAAGCTGTTGCCAAGAGTCTTGGAATGCCAGCCTTCACGGGTGGGCAGATAGCCCAGTGGCTATACCAGAAGCAAGTGACGAGCCTCGACGAGATGACAAACCTCTCGAAAGCGAACCGCGAGCTACTCTCACAGCACTATGTCGTCGGGGCTATGCCACCTATCGACTGCCAGCGCTCAAAGGACGGCACGGTGAAATACCTCTTCCCCGTGCGCTGTTCAGCAGACTGCTGCGCCACAGAGACCAATGCAGCGCGCTTTGTTGAAACCGTTTTCATCCCCGACGACGACCGCGCCACGCTCTGCGTCTCCTGTCAGGTGGGCTGCAAGATGAACTGCCTGTTTTGTCAGACAGGCAAACAGGGCTTTGAGGGCAACCTCACTGCTGCCGACATCCTGAACCAGATTTACTCGCTGCCCGAACGCGACTTGCTGACCAACATTGTCTTCATGGGTCAGGGCGAGCCGATGGACAACCTCGATGCCATCCTGCGCGTCACCCATCTGCTCACTGCCAACGACGGCTACGCATGGAGCCCCAAGCGTATCACCGTCAGCAGCGTGGGCGTGCGCAGCAAACTGAAGCGCTTTCTTGACGAGAGCCAGTGCCATGTAGCCATCTCCATGCACTCGCCACTCCATGAGCAGCGTCTGCAGCTGATGCCTGCCGAGCGTGCCATGCCCATCGCCGAGACGTTGGATCTACTCCGTCAGTATGACTTCACCCACCAACGCCGCTGCTCGTTCGAGTATATCTGCTTCGGAGGACTGAACGACTCGCAAGACCACGGCCGCGAGATAGTGAAGCTGGTAAGCGGACTGGAGTGCCGCATCAACCTCATACGCTTCCATGCCATCCCCAACGTTGACCTGCCGCCTACCGACGAGCAGCGCATGGAGCAACTGCGCGACTACCTCACTCATCACGGCGTCTTTGCCACCATCCGTGCCAGCCGCGGACAAGACATCTTCGCCGCATGTGGACTGCTTTCAACTGCCAAGCGACATGAAGAGAGGACATAGCATACTGGCCATAGCGTGTATGATGCTGGCCGGTCTGTCGGCTTGCACCACAAAGAACGGGCGTCACATGTCGATGCTCGTGCAGCCCACCAGTGGCGGACGCAGCTACGAGGTGCTGGTCACCGGCCCCAACCACGTGGCAGTGGAAGCCACAGCCAAGGCACTGGAGAGCATCATGCTGGAAGGACTGCCCCGCGAGGAGAATGCGTTTGATGTGTCGACCATCGTAGCGCCAGAACTGAACCAGGGCACACGTTACGCCAGGAACCTCATCGTCGTATCGACCGACAGCACCCATTTGCAACAAGTAAGTGCCACATACGAAATCGACACTTATGCCCACCCGCAGATAATCATACACATCGACGCACCGTCAACAGCACACCTCCGCCAGTGGCTGGCTGAGAGCAAGCAGGCCCTGGCCGACGAGCTGACACGGGCCGAGATGAACAACGGCATCAGCAATCTGCGTGAACACCACAACACTCACGCCGAAGAGTTGATTGGACAGATGTTCAACTGCCGGCTCTGGATTCCAGAAGACCTGAACAAGGTGAAACGTGGACAGCAGTTCCTGTGGTTCTCGAACGACGGAGCCAGCGGAATGCAGAACATCTGCATATACAGTTATCAGGCCGATTCACTCAACCCCAAGATGATGCTGCAGAAGCGCGACAGCGTGATGCGCAGCAACATTGAGGGTGAACAGCCTACCATGCACATGGCCACCACCTTGAGAAGCGTCACCTTCCACATGCGCAGTGAGGTAGAAACCGAGATACTGGGAGCCCGAGGCCTGTGGGAGATGGAGGGTGACGACATGGGCGGCCCCTTCGTCAGCATGGCCCGGCAATCGGGCGACAGCGTGCTGTGCATCGAGGGCTTCGTCTATGCACCCGAGATGAACAAGCGCAACCTCATTCGCCGCCTGGAAGCCACATTGTACACGCTGAAGATAAAGAAGTAAATACAAAAAAAACAAATACCGACAAATATATGGAACAAGACAAAAAGATCCGAGTAGGCATTACCCACGGCGACACCAACGGCGTGGGCTATGAAGTGATATTCAAAGCATTCGACGACCCCGCCATGCTGGAACTCTGCACACCTATCATCTACGGTTCGCCCAAGGCAGCCGCCTATCATGGCAAGGTGCTGGGACTGGAACCACAGTTCACAATCATCTCAAACGCCAGCGAAGCCAAGGACGGCAAGCTGAACATGATTGCCACATTTGAAGCGGAAGTGAAGATTGACCTTGGCGAGGCCACCCCCGAAGCTGGACAGGCTGCCCAGATAGCTCTCGACCGTGCACTGACCGACTATCGTCAGGGACTCTTCGACGTGCTCATCACAGCCCCCGTATGCAAAAACAGCATCAACGGCTTCAACGGCCACTCAGCCTATATTGCACGCCAGCTGGGCGACGAAGAGGGTCTGACCATTCTTCTGAGCAACGGACTGCGCGTGGCTCTGGTGACTAACAACGTGGCCATCAAGGACGTGGCCGAGTCAATCACTAAGCAGAAAATCGTAGAGAAGGCACGCATCTTCCAACAATCGCTGCGCCGCGACCTGCGTATCTCAAGCCCGCGCGTTGCCTTGTTGGGACTGAACCCGCGCTGTGGCGAGGGCGGCATCCTTGGCGATGAGGAGCAGGAAGTCATCAAGCCCGCCATCGACGAGCTGACGGCCGAGAGCATACAGGCCTTTGGGCCCTATGCTGCCGATGATTTCTTCGGTAGCGGAGCCTACTCGAAGTTCGACGGTGTGCTGGCCATGTACCACGACCAGGGGCAGACACCCTTCAAGACGCTGGCTCACGAGGACGGCGTGCGCTTCACCGCCGGTCTGAAGATAGTACGCACGGCGCCTGCTCACGGCACCCACTTCCATCTGGCTGGACGCAACCAAATGGACGCAGGCTCCATGCGCGAGGCCATCTACACCGCCATCGATGCATGGCGCAACCGCCAGAGCTACGACGAGCCTCTGGCAAATCCACTGCCGAAGCTCTATCACGAGAAACGCGACGACAGCGAGAAAGTTCGCTTCCGGGCCAAGGAACCGTTCAAGAAGCAAACCGACGTTGAAGAAGAAGAATGACTTCATTTCAGAAGAAGGACTGCTTTGAGACTCGAGAAGGACAACTTCTCCACCCGAGAAGGACAACTTTGAGACTCGAGAAGGACAACTTTGACGATTGAGAAGGACAGCTTCGTGGGAAGCAAAGAATCATTATATTTTTGAAGAAGCGTGAAAAAGAAGTATCAGAACGGTTTTCTCATCTTCGGTCTGGTCGTTCTGGCCCTCATGGTTTCGCAACTCGACTTCAAGGAGGTGTGGGACGGCATCAACCGTGCGGGCTATTGGTTCTTGGCTGTTGTGCTGCTATGGGCCGTGCTCTATGTGTTCAACACGGGGGCGTGGTATATCATCATACGCAGTCAGGAACATCACGCTGCCACCGCCGTCCCTGACGAGGGCAAGAACGTGAAGATAAACTTCTTCTGGCTTTACAAGATCACCGTGTCGGGCTTTGCGCTGAACTACGCCACGCCCGGAGGTCTGATGGGGGGTGAGCCCTACCGCATCATGTCGCTATCGCCACTGATTGGCACCGAGCGGGCCACATCGTCGGTGTTGCTCTATGTGATGACGCACATTTTCTCACACTTCTGGTTCTGGCTGCTGTCATGTGTGCTCTACGTGGTGACGCAGCCCATGAACGTGGGCATGGGAATACTCATTGCCAGTGTGGCAGCCTTCTGCCTGACTGCCATATGGTTCTTCCTAAAGGGCTATAAACGCGGCATTGCCATGAGTGGAATGCGCCTGCTGAGCCACATACCCTTGGTGAAACGCTGGGCCAAGCGCTTTTTCGACAGCCATGCCGAGCAACTGTCGACCATCGACAGCCAGATAGCTGCGCTTCACAGCCAGAATCCGCGCACGTTCTTTGCTGCCGTGTTCCTGGAACTCAGCTGTCGCGTAGTGTCGGCACTCGAGATATTCTTCATCCTGCTGGTTATCATGCCGTCGGCCAACTACCTGCAGTGCATCCTCATCCTTGCCTTCACGTCGCTTTTCGCCAACATGCTGTTCTTCATACCGCTTCAGTTAGGCGGACGCGAGGGTGGTTTCCTGCTCTCGGCAAAGGGCCTGGCCATCGGGGCCAGCGAAGGCATTTTTGTGGCGCTACTGGTGCGACTGCGCGAAATCATCTGGACAGCTTTGGGCCTGCTGCTCATCAAGCTGGAAAAGAAACAAAAAGAATAGTAACCATTTTCAAGGACATAAACAACACTCCTACTGGCTTATGAAACGTATCCCTACCCTTCTGCTAGCCCTGCTGCTCACAGCTGTGTCGTGGGCCCAGATAGCAACTCCCGTGCATTTCCAGTCGGAACTGAAGATACTGAACGACGAAGAAGCAGAAATCATATTCACGGGTGCCATTGACCCCGGATGGCACGTTTACGCCTCGGACTTTGAAGGTGACGGGCCTACGAAGGCCGAGCTGACCATCGAGAAGATGCAGGGAGCAAAGCTGGTGGGAACCTTGAAATCGCGTGGCAACGTGAAGGACGAGTACGACAATCTGTTTGGTATGCGCGTCCGCTTCTTTGAAAGCAAGGCTGTCTTTGCACAGAAGATACGTTTCACTGAAGCGGATTACGACATCAACTGCTACCTGACCTACGGCGCCTGCAACGACGAGAATTGTCTACCTCCTACCGACGTAGCCTTCAGTAAGCAAGGGAAAGCACCTGAGAAGGCAGCTGAAGCTGCCAGCACCCCCGATGTTGCAGCCACTGCCCCAGAGAGTAGTGATGACCATGCAACGGCCACTACTGCCGACATCGGCATCGCAGCCGACAGCACACAGGCAAGCCAAGCCGACAGCATTATTCAGGCTGCCGACGCAGAGATTCAGGGGAATTCGTTGTGGAAGCCCATCACTGAAGAGCTGAAAGCATTCGACAACGATGGCGCCAATGACAGCAGCATGTCGTGGTGGCTCATATTCATCGAGGGGCTCCTGGGCGGGTTCCTGGCCATCTTTACTCCCTGCGTGTGGCCCATCATACCCATGACGGTATCGTTCTTCCTCAAACGGAATAAGGAACGGAAGAAAGCCATCCGCGAAGCCCTCATCTACGGCCTCAGCATCGTGGTCATATATGTGCTGCTGGGTCTGTGTGTCACTCTTCTGTTCGGAGCTTCGGCCCTGAATGCGCTTAGCACCAATGCCGTGTTCAACATCATCTTCGCCCTGTTGCTCATCGTATTCGCGGCCTCGTTCTTCGGAGCCTTTGAGCTGACGCTGCCCGCATCGTGGTCGAACAAGATGGACCAGAAGTCTGAGCGTACCACAGGTCTGCTTTCCATTTTCTTCATGGCATTCACCCTGGCACTGGTGTCCTTCTCGTGTACTGGCCCCATCATAGGGTTCCTGCTCGTTGCCGTCTCAACACAAGGCGACATCGTGGCGCCCACCATCGGCATGTTGGGATTCGCCATTGCCCTGGCCATACCCTTCACGCTCTTCGCTATGTTCCCCTCGCTGCTGAAATCGGCCCCGAAGAGCGGTGGATGGATGAACACAGTAAAGGTGGTGCTGGGATTCATCGAACTGGCCTTTGCACTGAAGTTCCTCAGTGTGGCAGACCTCACCTATCACTGGCATCTGCTCGACCGCGAGGTGTTCCTTTCGCTGTGGATAGTGCTCTTCGCATTGCTGGGAGCTTACCTGCTGGGGTGGCTGCGTTTCCCACACGACGGTGAACGCCGCGGCACGAACGTGCCGCAGTTCTTCCTTGGATGGGCATCACTGGCTTTCGCCATCTATATGGTGCCAGGACTATGGGGAGCGCCGCTCAAAGCCATCAGTGCGTTCTCACCTCCTATGAACACTCAGGACTTTAATCTGTACAACGGCTCGGTAGAAGCCAAATATACAGACTACGACCTGGGAATGGCAGCAGCACGCGCCGAGGGGAAGCCTGTCATACTCGACTTCACGGGCTTTGGCTGCGTAAACTGCCGGAAGATGGAAAGCAAGGTATGGACTGATCCGCAGGTACATGACCTTCTGACCAACGACTATGTGCTCATCTCACTCTACGTCGACGATAAGGCTCCGCTGTCCGACCCCGTCACCATGACTGAAACCGACGGCACACAAACCGTGCTGAATACCGTCGGTAAGAAGTGGAGCTACCTGGAACGCACCCTCGTCGGTGCCAACACCCAGCCTTGCTACGTACTGCTCGACCCCGCTACGGGTAAGCCTCTGAACGGACTACGCTCCTACGACGAAGACATTGCTGCCTACGTGCAGTTCCTCAAGCAAGGCCTGCAGAACTTTAATAAAAAGCCAGCGATAGCAGATAAGCAATAACGGTAGAAGTGAACACGCAGACTAAGCCTGGCATCATAAACGAGTGGTTCAGCAGGTACTTGCCTATGACGGTAGTGCCCGATCGGTCGAAGTTCACGGTAGCAATATCCGAGGGATAATTGGGAATGAAGAAATAGCCATAGACTGCCGGGAACACACCCAGGAGCACTGGGCCTGAGATGCCAAGCGAATAGGCCAGCGGAAGCATCGACACCACTACGGCACCCTGAGAGTTGATGAGCACTGACACGAAGAAGAATACAATGGCAATGCTCCACGGATAATCTTTCACCACTCCTTCCAACATGCCTTGTATCTCGGTCATGTAGTTCGAGAAGAACGTGTCGGCCATCCAGGCAATGCCATAGATAGCCACCACGGCCACCATGCCGCTCTGCCACACGGCGCCCGCCACAGCTTTTTTGGGCTTAGCTTTGCAGAAGATAATCATCAGGGCCGCAGCCGTTATCATCACAATCTGAATCAGGATATTCATGGCCAGCGGCTTCGTGTTCTTCTCCGTCACCTTGCTCACCACGATTTTGCCTTTCGCCAGATCCTTGGCCTTGACAGTGATGTCCTTAACAGCCTCCTGGGGGAACGCGTACGTGACGGTGTCGGTTTGGCGTACTGTTTCCCCGTTCACAGTTTGCATCCTTACAGCAGTCGTATCTACCGATTTCAGTGCCAGCACAGCTTGTATGCCATTGTTGGTGGGCTCAATCTCAGAATAAGAAGGCAGCAAATTAACCTTAAAGACCGATGCTAACGAGACAGTGACAATGACAACCAGTGCACCGAGGAAGATATAGACAGCACGTTTGCTCTCAGGAGCTATTTTCTTGTCGAGAGTCGTTGCCGTACTACCATATATATATTTATATTGCTCGGGATCCTTCAGCTTGGCCTGGAACACGGGGTCTTTATCCAAATCCAGGCCACGCTTATATGAACAGGCAGCCGCAGCCATGAGTCCGCACACACATGCAGGAATGCTGACCATGAGCACTCCCGGAATGGTGATGTCGAAGCCATTGGCATTCGATATCGTGACGAAGGCCACAACGGCTGCCGCTATTGGCGAGCAGGTGATGCCCACCTGGCTGGCAATACTGGCCACGCCACAGGGACGCTCCGGACGGATGCCTTTCTTCAACGCGATGTCGCAGATGATGGGCATAAGAGTATATACCACGTGGCCTGTTCCCACAAGCACCGTCAGGAAGAAGGTGGTGAGCGGAGCCAGGAACGTGATACGGTCGGGATGTTTGCGCAGCAATCGTTCGGCAATCTGTATGAGCCAGTCCATTCCCCCCGAGGCCTGCATGATGCCAGCACACGTGACGGCAGCAATGATGATATAGATGACATCGGTTGGAGGATTGCCTGGCTTCAAGCCAAAGCCCAGAACCAAAATGGCGAGGCCGATGCCACTGATGGCGCCCAAGGCCAACGAGCCATAGCGCGAACCTACCCAAAGGGCACCCAAAACGATGCAAAGTTGCAAAATCATTGAGAATGTAATCATTGTAACAAATAAGCGTAAGGTTATTTTGCAAGCAAAGATAATATAAAAGTCCGAATGCCCCAAACTTTTCCACAAAATATTTTGGTGCTATCGGCAAAATGCCGTAACTTTGCCATCAAAACGCAACGATACTATGATTAACAAGGAGATACGTGAAAGAATTATTGCCTTAGTCAAACAAGAGGTGGTGCCCGCCATCGGTTGCACCGAGCCCATGTGTGTGGCACTGTGTACGGCCAAGGCTACGGAAAGGCTACGGGCCAAATCAGCAGGCGCCAAGCCGGAACGCATCACGGCCCTGCTGAGTGCCAACATTCTGAAGAACGCCATGGGCGTGGGCATACCCGGCACAGGCATGATTGGCCTTCCCATAGCTATTGCCCTGGGAGCCCTTATCGGTAAGAGCGAATACCAGTTGGAGGTGCTGAAAGACCTCACGCCCGAGGCATTGGAAGAGGCCAAGCACTACCTCGGAGAGAACCGCATAGACATACGGTTGAAGAAGGGAATCGCCGAGAAACTCTACGTGGAAATCATCGTAGAAGCAGGCGGCAACACCGAAACGGCTATCATTGCAGGAAGCCATACGCATTTCATTGACCACTCAGCGATGCAGGTAGAGGCGGTAGCCGACAATGATTCCCGTTCAGAGCTCCATGACCAATGCCCCGATGACCAACTGACGATGCGCCTTGTCTACGACTTCGCCACCACAGCACCGCTTGAGGAGATACGCTTCATCGAAGAGACACGCACCTACAACATGAATGCCGCACGCGAGGCGCTGAAAGGCAACTACGGTCACAACCTGGGGAAGACCATCGACCGTCCCCTGTCGAAGGGTATCTTCGGGAACAGCATCTTCTGCCACATCATTGCCCGCACCGCATCAGCCTGCGATGCCCGCATGGGCGGCGCCATGATTCCCGTGATGAGCAATTCGGGCAGCGGCAATCAGGGCATCTGTGCCACCAATCCCGTGTGCGTCTATGCCAAGGAGAACGAGAGCACCGAAGAAGAACTCATACGTGCGCTGATGCTGAGCCACCTCACGGCCATCTACATCAAGCAGTCGCTGGGCACACTATCGGCCCTCTGCGGTTGCGTTGTGGCAAGTATCGGGAGCAGTGTAGGCATCACCTACCTCATGGGGGGCGACTACAACCGCATTTGTGCTGCTGTGAAGAACATGGTGGCCAACCTCACAGGAATGATCTGCGACGGTGCCAAGCCTTCCTGCTCACTGAAGATCACGTCAGGCGTCAGCACCGCAATCCTCTCAGCCCTGCTGGCCATGGAGGGCAAGTGTGTCAGTTCGTCGGAGGGCATTGTCGACGACTGCGTTGACCGTTCTATCCATAACCTCACCGCCATCGGTGCCAACGGCATGGGTCCCACCGACGAGATGGTGCTGAACATAATGACCTCGAAAGGGTGCTGACCAAGACAGAGTACACCTCAGCTTTGTAAAGAAAAGCGATTCCCTTCGAAAGTCCCCGTAGAATAAGGTTTTGGGAAAAGGACAGCTTTGAGGGGGGAGAAGCTGTCCTTTTCGACCAAAAAAGCGGCACTTTGTGCATGACAAAGTGCCGCTTTACTTTTCGTCTTTCCGTCGGTGTCAAGATAATTCAAACCACGAAGATTTGTGATGGCGGGCACGAGGATGAGCTTCTGCGTCACGTATCATTCGAGCCAAGCTAACGGTACATCTACCGAGAATGTGAAGAGGGCGTCCGCAATCTATCTCTTATTCTGGTTTTTCTTCTATCTGGGGTGCTGCGTCATCCTCGTCCTTGGGCAGACGGTGTTTGCGCTTGGGGTTCTCCTGAGCGCCAAACTTCAGCAGGCGCTGGGCGGCGGTGGTGATGCTAACGCCCGACGACTGGGTGCTCCGCTTCAGCTCGTCGAAGGCATCGGTGGTGCGTCGCAGTTGCTCGTCGACTTTCAGGAATCGTTCGTAGAAGAGCTGCACACGCTCCACTACCATACTGGCCGTCTTCATTATTTCCTGCTGATTCTCCACCTGTCGCACCTGACGCCAAGTCATCTCCAGCACACGGAGCATGATGAACAGGCTCTGACTGCCGGCAATGATGACGCCACGGTCGTAGGCCTCTTTCCATAGTGTGGGAGCACTGCCAAGAGCCAACTGCAGGGCCGACTCACTAAAGACGTACATCATCACAAAGTCGAGGCGGTGGCGCCCTTCGCGGATATAGCTGCTGTAATTTTTACGCGACAGCTCGTAGACATGCTGTCGCACCGAGGCCACATGGCGGCGCAACGCCGACTGTCTGTCCTCGTCGGTCTGGGCGCTGAAATAGTCCTGAAAAGCAGTGAACGACATCTTCGAGTCGATGATGACATCGCGGTCGTCGGGGAAGTGGAGCACGACGTCTGGAATGAGGCGACTACCTTCCTCCGCATCGTGTATGGCACGCCCGTCGGCATCGCGCATGGTCAGCTGTTCCTCGAACTGCAGGCCCTCTTCAAGCCCCATTTCCTGTAGCAACTGCTTCAGGCGCAGCTCTCCAAAATTACCTTGGGTCTTGTTCTCACTGGTAAGTGCCTGAGCCAGTCGGTCGGCACGCTCGCCTACCTCCTGTGCCTGGCGAAGGTTTTCCTTGATAGAAGCATCAAGACGCTCCATGGTGACGGTCTGTGCACGGTCGCTCTTCTCCACGGCCTCGCGCATCTGGCGTATGTTTTCACGAAGTGGGTTCAACAGTGTCCCCAGCTGCTGCTCGTTCGCGGCCGACAGTTGCTGGGCACGCTCACGCAGAATGCGCTCCGATGCAGCATTCATCTCGGCTTTAATGAGTTGCATCTGCCGCTCCATGTCCTCACGGTGACGGCGGTCGACAGCCTCCTGTTCCGACTTATGCCGCTGCTCCAGCTCGTTTTTCTCTCTCTGGCAGCGTTCTTCCACATCAGTCTTTTCCCTTTGGCAGCGTTGCTCCAGTTCGGTTTTCTCCTTTTGAAAGCGTTCTTCCTGCTCGGTTTTTTCCTTTTGGAAACGCTCTTCCAGTTCGGTTTTCTCCTTCTCAAAGCGCTGTGCTTCGCCTTGAAGCAACGTCTGCTGTCCTTTACGGGCCAACATGTAGCCATTGATGACGCCTATCAAGAGGCCGACAAAAAGCATCAATATCAGTACCAACATCGTCTTCGGGGTTTACCAGTTCTCTATTTCCAATTGCTGACCGTCGTAGGCCAGCTGTATATCCTGTGGCAATCGGCTGTTTGCCTCGTCGTGCAGTCCCACGTCGTGGCACATGTGGGTGAACAGCGTGCGGCGAGCACCCACTCTGCGTGCAAAGCCAATGGCATCGTCCACCAGCTGGTGCGAGTGATGGGGCTTGTCGAACCGCAATGCATTGACCATCAGCACGTCGACCCCTTGCAACAGTGGCAGTTGGTCGTCGTCGATGGTCTTCATGTCGGTGATATAGGCAAAGCTGTGGCCGAAGCGATAGCCCAGGATGGGCAGCTGGCCGTGCATCACGCGGATGGGCATCACATCGATGTCGCCTAAGCGCAGTAGCCGTCCGGCATGAATCTCGTGCAGTCCTATCTTCGGCACACCGGGATAGCGGTGCTCTGCAAAGCAATAAGGCAACATCTGCAGCATTCCTTCGCGTGCCACCGGGTCGGCATAGACATTGATTTCTCCAAACTGGCAGTAGGGCCGTATGTCGTCAAGTCCGCCCACATGGTCGTAGTGGGAATGAGTGATGAGAATGCCATCGATGCGACGGAAGGGCTGAGGCAGCATCTGTTCACGGAAGTCGGGTCCTGCATCCACGAGCAGACGTGTGCTGTCGGTCTCAACCAGTATGGAGCAACGCAGACGGCGGTCGTGGGGATCGCTGCTGCTACAGGCAGGACAATGGCAGCCCAACACGGGAACGCCACAGGAAGTGCCAGTGCCAAGAATCGTTATCTTCATTCAAATGATGTTCACTTCAGGTTTCAGTTCTATGCTAAATCGCTGGTACACGTCGGCCTGGATAGCCCTACAGAGGTTCACGATGTCGGTCCCCGAGGCACCACCGCGGTTCACCAGCACCAAGGCCTGACGGTGGTGCACCCCTGCCCTGCCCATGGTGCGTCCTTTCCATCCACACTGGTCAATCAGCCACGCGGCGGGTATCTTCACATGGTCGGCATCCACGTCGTAATGTGGCATCTGGTCGTACCGGGAAGCCAGAGCATCGTACTTAGCCCGTTCCACCACCGGGTTCACGAAGAAGCTGCCTGCATTGCCCGTCTCGGTCGGATCGGGCAGTTTATGCCGACGGATGTCAATAATAGTCTGACGCAGTTGGGATGGAGTTGGTTGGTCGATGGCCCGTTGCTGCAGGGCCTCGCGTATGCCAGCATAATCGAGCTGGAGGGCAGCACTGCGGTTCAGCCTGTAGACCACGTGGGTGATGAGGAAGGCGTTCTTCCACTCGTGCTTGAAACGGCTGTCACGATAGGCATAGCGGCACTCAGTAGCGGGGATGGTGACACGTTGACCGGTGGCCACCTCTACGGCCCTCACCTCGTGGATAAATTGTGCCACTTCAGCGCCATAGGCTCCGATGTTCTGCACGGCCGAGGCACCCACGTCGCCAGGGATGAGCGACAGGTTCACGAAATCGGGAAACCCCATCTGCACGGCCCAGGCCACCACGTCGTCCCACGACTCGCCGCTGCCGCAACAGAGCATTGCCTGGCCGTCGGGCTGCTCGGTAAGCGTCATGCCACGCAGGGCCGAGTGCACCACGGTGCCCTCATAGTCGTGGGTCAGCAACAGGTTGCTACCCCCGCCCACGATGAGCCAAGGCGCTTGCTCAGCCCGCAAGATGTCGGCCACTTCACCGGCCTCGCTGACCGAGGCATACTCAAGGAAGCGCCTACAACTGGCCTCTATGCCGAAAGTGTTGTGTGGCAGCAGGCTGTAGTGGTATAAATCTCTCATTCCGTCAGTTTGGTTAGCCGCCAACTGCCACGTTTCTTCTCAAACGTCAGTTCTATAGACTCACCGCCGTCGATGCTGCGAATCACGAAGATTCGTTGCTGCGAGCGGGGATTCTGCTGGCCGTACACAATATTATATATATTACCCTGAGGCAAATCGGGAGCAAAAGCATCCCATGAGCCAGGGGTGATAAATCCCTCCAGCTGCTCGAAATCGTCGTCAGGGTCGGGCCCCGAGAACTCTATCTTGTCAGCCAGACTGTGCTGCTGGAACACGGAGTCGGCAGCAAAACGGCTGTAAAACGACAAGAACGCGCCATTGGCATTCTCAGCCAGCCGCTGGCGGCGCAGTTCGTTCAGGTGCCAGCGGCCGCCGGTCCGGCTGAACATATACTGACACACCGAGTCGCGGTCGAGGTAGAACTTCTCTACCATGGCACTGTTCACGCTGGTGTCGCTCACCAGTTCCTGTTGCTCAGGACTGTCGAAAATCAGCGTATAGCCATCGTCGGGCAGGAAAAATGAATCCATCTGCCACTGCACCGAGTCGATAGCCTCAGAACGCCGGCCAGCAGTCACCTTCAGCGGGAACACGATTCGGCGGCGCTGCAAGCGCTCGTTCGATGCAAAACTCATCATAAAGTCATCAAACAGCTCCTCAGCACCCTTCGGCAACAGGTCGTCGCCTTCTGCCGTCGGGACAACGGCAGGCTCTTCGTCGATAGCTTCCGCTGTCTGCTGCTCTTTGGAGGGCTTGCTGTCAGAGCAACTGGCCAGCAGAACGGCCAGCAGGCACATCAGTAAAAAACAGGTTCTCATTGTTTGCGTTTACGTTTCGTTCGCTTTGGGTCTTCTATCACGCTTCTGGCATGAAACCATTTCCGCGTTTCAAAAAGAATGGTGCAAAATTACAAATAATTCTGCAATCAGCGAAAAATTCCTTGCAAAAAACTTGCGGGAAAGAAAAAAAATGCGTACTTTTGCACCCGCTTAGTTGAACAAGCAGAGGATGAAGGACCCGTAGCTTAGCTGAATAGAGCGTCAGATTCCGGTTCTGAAGGTCTTGGGTTTGAATCCCAACGGGTTCACACAATAGGAGCATAGCTCAGTTGGTTTAGAGCGCTTCAGTCACATTGAAGAGGTCTTGGGTTCGAGTCCCAATGTTCCTACAACGAGAAAGAACAAACGCAAGAGAGTCCGAGAAAGACTCTCTTTTTCTTTTCCTCCAACATGTTTTACGGACTTGCGCCATAATTGCATAAGGACAATCCCTAATTATCACGGCGGTTCCGCTGTTTACGATGCGCTATACAATCTTTGCTGTAACTCAAAGTAATGTGCCCGAATATCGGCAACAGACATCTGCAGCCGCTCCTTTGCATCCCTCATGGAGTTAAACTTGATGTTGATAAAAGTCTTCAGGTTATCCGAGCCGAGTTCCTTGAAACCATTGTAGGCATAGTATTCCAGAATCAGATTGTCAAACTCCCGCTGCTCCCTATTCAAAGCATCCACATACTGTTTCTTCACCAGTTCCACTCTTTTAGCCCTCTCAATGGGTGTCGAGTCGTATGCAATATATTCCAGCACATCCAGCAGGTCACATTTCTGCATATTCAGCATGTTCCTCAGTAGTAGCAGTTTTTCCTCAGCGAAGCCTGCCTCGTCGAGCGTTCTGAGCAACTGTTCACGGGTCTCAGGATTGGACCATTTCTCTCTAAGGTCATCTGCATCAGAGAAGAATTCCGGTATTCTGCCAAAGAGCTTCTTCACATATTCGTCAAGACTGATGAACTCGTCGCCAAAGAATAGTTTCTGCTCCCAGGTCGTTTCAAGCGACAGCCTTCTACCCGTTGACAGCTTAACATCAATGAGGTTGGTTTTGGGCCCTTCACACGTGCAAGGGAGATTGCCGCAAACGGGACAAGGTTCCGGTTCACTGGCAGAATCGGAGTCTCCTTCTGTTGTCACGCCAGACTTCTTCTTGCAGGTACAAGGCCAGTTGCCGCATACGGGGCAATAGGTATCACCATCCCAATCTGGGTCTTTGAACATGTCGCAGGCTCCAACAAAGTCGTAGATGGTGAAATAATACTTCTTGTCGAACAAGCGGGTGCCACGACCAATAATCTGCTTAAACTCCACGATGTTCTGCACGGGGCGCATCAACACGATGTTGCGCACGTTACGTGCATCAACGCCTGTACTCAACTTATACGATGTTGTCAGGATGGTGGGCAACAGCTTTTCGTTATCTTGGAAGGCTCTCAATGTTGCCTCTCCCACTTCACCGTCATCTGCCGTCACTCGCTCGCAGTAATTGCTGGCAGGGCGGCGCTTGTGCTTGTTCACCATGTCGCGAACAATCATAGCGTGTTTCTGTGTAGCACAGAAGATGATGGTCTTTTCGTCGGGGTCAATCTTGTTCAGCAACTCTTGCACGCGATGTTCGTCGCGCTCCTTAATCTGTATTCTGCCATTATAGAAATCCGACTCCGAGTACACCTTTTCCGGGTCTATCTCTCCACTCTTCACAATGTCGCCTTCCTGATACTGATAGTCATCGATGTTGCTCGTAGAGATGTCCACT
>JAILPA010000183.1 GCA_024690505.1 Prevotella sp. | reverse complement strand
TGAAGTTGAACGTGCCGGCCACCAGGGGCTCGCTCTTCAGCGAGAGCATGAATTGCTTCACGTATTCGGGCTGTATGGGCGACGTGGGGTCGTAGCTGTAGATGGCATAGAGGGTGATGTCCTTTTCGGGCATGGTGAACTTGTATTCACGCTCCGTCGTCAGGGTGTTGCCCTCGGCGTCCTTCCACTCATGGAAGAAGTTGCCGTCGTGGTCGTAGGCATAGACGTAGACGCTCTTGCCTGCCGGCTGCTTGGAGTTGGCATTGCCTCCGAACTGGCCTGCACCGCCCGGTATGGACTCCACGTTCAGCATATACTTCTTGGCAGTGGAGCCTTCGGGCCAGTTGGGCTGCGGCGGGTTTTCGGGGTCGTAGCCACCACCGCCCTGAGCCAAGGCCAGGAGCGGTAGCAGGAACGCCCACATAATTAATATATGTCTCTTCATAGCTTTCCGTGTTTTACTTGTTCAGCATCTTCTTGCCCTGCTTGATGAGCAGACCGCGCTGGTCGGCGTTGACGCGCTGGCCTTGCAAGTTGTAGATGGGCTGCGACTGGGTAGCAACAGCAGGAACGGTGGTAATGCCCGTTGCCTCGCCATTGACGAGGAAGAAGCGACCTTCGGTCAGACCGTTTGCCTGGAAGGTGTAGCCTTCTGTAGTGAGCGGGGTGACGGTGCCGTTGGCGCGATCCTCGAGCAAGAGGCTCACGTTGCAGTCGTTAGCCAGTGCGATGGTGGCCTGGCCGTTGGTGTTGACTGCCAGCTCGACGATACCGGTGGACAGGGGACGCTCGTTAATGGCATACTGTACGTTGCCGTTCTGGCTCCACAGCTGGGGCACACCGGCCTCCATAGCCATCATCTTGGCAGCGTCGCGTCCGCTCTCATAGTTCATCTGTGCATCGCTGTTGAACACCACGCGGGTGCGGTCGCTCTTCTCTCCCTGAAGCAGTACGAGGTTGATGACCTGACGGTCGGCGTTCTTCGGGGCGCGCATCATGCGGGCATCGTTCACGGTCAGGTCGTTGGGGTTACGATAGGTCTGGCGTCCTCCCTTGAGGAATCTCAGTGTGGTGAAGTTTGCATCGACGGGCTTCTGAATGAAGAATGCCTCTCCTGGGTTCAGGATGTAGTCGTCGTCCACGGGGCTGAATGCTGCGTAGGCGCCGTTGTAGCTGTCCCATACGAGGAAGGGAGCATCGGTGTCCAGATAGCGTGAGTCGAAGTAGCTGGGGTAGGGGTTTCCTATGAGGTTCCACGAGCGGTTCTGCTCGAACTCGCTGGGATTGTCGGCCAGTTCTATCTCGCGGTCATCGCTGTTGAACAGTTTCTGATGGTTGACTGAGTTGACGATGGGAGTCAGCGTGAACTCGATAGGTTCATTGTTGTTGTAGGCGTTGCTCCTGTAGTCATTGTGGTAGCACTTCAGGATGTATCCCTTTCCGGCCTCGAGCACGTCGGTTGAGCTGAGGTTGACCCATGTCTCGTCGAAGAGCTGGTCAGCACGCTTCTTTCCGTCGTAGCGGCGCACTACCCACTGTGTCTGGTCGTTTACGGGCTTGATGTCGCTCATGTTCACGTCGAAGGGGAAGCTGATGAACTGCCATACGTCGCAGGCCAGCAGCAGGTGATAGGTCTGGTTCTCAGCTCGCATCTCACCCTTCACGATGAGCGAGTTGGGGTTCCACTTCGTGCGCCTTGAGTCGTAGGTATAGTTGCGGTTGTTGTAGAAGCGGCTGTAGTCAGCGCTATACTTGGCGTAGGGTGATACGAACATGGAGAAGTTGTCGACGTTCAGTTTCGAGCGGCTGCTCACGGTGAGGTTTCCGCGCTCTACTTTCGTGTGTCCGAATCCGTCGTCAATCTCGTCCTCGTTCCACAGCAGGCGCATGTTGGGATGGTAGCCTTCCTTCATCTGTACCTGGTCAAGCTGGAAGCTGAACTCCTTGTTGATGACGATGTTCTGTGGCAGGATTTCGGGGTCGATGACCATGTGGTTCTGATACTCCAGCCATCCTGGCTTTGTCATGTACTCCTGGAAGCTCCACAGGGGGATGTGCACTTCTATGTTGCGCACCTCGTAGGTGGGAATGGCGTTCTTCACCGTGGGTGGCAGCAGCGACATGCAGTTGATGCGATTGATGTTCTGACAGTTGTAGAAGGGATGGTTCAGACAGTAGATGAGCGAGCTTGGCAGTGTGATCTCCGTGAGTCCGGGGTTGTTGGCGAACGAGCTGCTGTTGATTTCCTCCAGCCCTTCGTTCAGGTTGAGGTAGGTCATAGCCGTGCAGTATTCCATTGCATAGCTGTTGACCACGCGCATGGTCGATGGGAATGTGACGCCTTCCAGCATCTCGTTGCCGTAGAATGCGTATGTGCCCAGTTTCTCAGTTCCTTCGTTGAACTTGATTTTGGTCATGTGCAGGTTGTGGCTGAATCCGTCGTAGCTCACCTCTTTCAGTGTGCCGGGGATGTCAATGTCGTAGAGGTCGCAGTAGATGAAGCATCGTTCGCCCATCGTTGCCAGATGGCTTGGCAGCTCCACTTTGTGCAGGCTGTCGCAGTAGGCGAAGCACCAGCTGGGCAGCGATGTCACGCCGTTTTCTCCTCCAGGTATGCTGATTTGCCTCAGCGAGTCGCAGTTGCGGAAGTTGTCGCCATCGACGATGTTCTTCAGGGAGCTGGGCAGTATGATGTCTTTTATGCCCGTGCTTTCGAATGCCTCGCCGCGTATGGTCTCCAGTGTCAGTGGCAGCTTCACGGTGTTGATCTGCCAACAGTCGTAGAGTGCGCGGCTTGTTATTTCGGCTATCGACAATCCCTCGATGTCGAGCTCGATGAGGTTGTGCATCTGGCGTATCTGGTACCAGTCGTCCTGGTTAATGGTTCCGCTCTTCACCACCAGTTTGTTCACGTTGGCATAGTTGGTGACCTGCGGCAGTCGTGCGCCCACAACCAGATAGCCCAGTTCGCCGTCGTCCACCTTGTCGATGGTGATGGTGCTGGTGCTGATGTCGTCGCTGATGACGCAGCAGTCCTCAATGTAGTCGGTCTTGTAGTACTCCTCGAATCCGGCAGCAGGCACGTACACCTTGATCTTGTTGTTCGACGAGTAGAACGCACCTTCCACCTCGGGAGGTGTCACGCTCTTGAAGATGAGGGTGCGGTTGTCGGAATACAGGATGTTCTTGCCTATCTTCTCCACACTGGCAGGGATGGTGAACTCGTGGATGTTGGGAAAGGAATAGAACGTGTAGTCGCCTATGCGGCGCAACGTAGCGGGCAGTTCCAAGCTCTTGGTGTTTTTCTGCTCGTAGTAGTAATAACCCTCAGCGTCGACCACTGTGTATGTGTTGCCCTGATAGGTCACGGTGCTCGGCACCACCACCTTCTCAGGAGCCACGTCATAGCTGTTCCAGTAGCACCACTGCGCCAGCATGTGGGTGTCGTCCAGCTTGAAGCGCATGTTGTCGATGGTGACAAAGTTTGAACCGAATTGCCATTGATCCATCGGGGTGTCTTGCTGAGCCAGGGCTGGGCCCGCTGTCAGCAGAAATCCTGCGAGTAGCAGAAACTGAGTCACTTTTCTTTTCATAGTTTTCTGTTTTATAGTTAATAATGTTATGATATGTTAATGTGTGATAATAGGTTTGTAGTAGGCATTTGGGCATTTTTCCACGGCTTGATTGTTTGGCTTGTCTGTTCAATAGTGTGTAATTTGTGTATTTTGAACACATAAAAGGCCCTTCTCATACGAACCGTTTATTATATGCGCACGATAATGCAAATATATGAAAAAAAGGAACATGTTGTTTCCTGTACGAGTATTATTTGAGGCTTTTTTAATAATATTAACTTTCGTTTACTAGTTCTGCCGTTTGCGTGAAATGGGCTTCAGCACGAGTCCGAAGGTCGTTAGACTATTAGTCCGAAGCCGTTCGGACTTACAGTCCAAGACGTTTCGGACTATAAGTTTAGGGGCGTTTGTACTTCGAGTTCAAAGCTGCTTTGGACTCGTAGTCCGAAGCCTTCGGACTGCGAGTCCGAGCGTCCCGGACTGTGAGTCCGAAGGCTTCGGACTGGAAATGGGGCATCGCCCTCCTGTCCGCAAAGGGCAATAAACGCCCCTTTTTAGCGTTAATTTCTTATAAACGCATTGGCCATTTGCGGAAAAATGTGTACCTTTGCAAACAAAAATACTATGTCCTGCATCTTGCACATAGAGACGAGCACCACGATGTGCTCGGTGGCGGTGAGCGACGACTCTCACGTCATCTATCACGATGAAAATCCACATGCCGGCGACCAGCTGGCGTCGGTCGAAGGCACTGAGGCTCCCCGCCATGGCGGCAGCAGTGCCGAGCGGCTTGCTACGATGGTCGACGACGCCATGTCGTTTACCGACAGCCACGCCATCCCCTTCGATGCGGTGGCGGTGAGTGGCGGCCCTGGGTCGTACACCGGTCTGCGCATCGGTGTGTCGATGGCCAAGGGACTGTGCTTTGGCCGCGACCTGAAGCTCGTCAGCGTGCCCACGCTCGAGCTGCTCTGTGTGCCCGTGCTGTTGCGCATGGCCGATGCCGATGATGAGCCCGGTGAGGCCGAACCCCTATTCTGTCCCATGCTCGACGCCCGCCGCATGGAGGTCTATGCAGCCCTCTACGACCGTGCCTTGCGCACTGTGCGCCCCGTACAGGCCGACGTGGTCAGCAGTGACACCTACCGTGAGTGGCTCGACCAGCGGCCCGTCTATTTCTTCGGCCCCGGTGCGGAGAAGTGTATGCCGGTCATCGACCATCCCAACGCCCGGCTCATTGAGAACATCATGCCCGTGGCACGCTGGATGCAGCCGCTGGCTGAGCGCCGCCTGCTGAATGGGCAGACCGAGGACGTGGCCTACTACGAGCCCTTCTACCTGAAGGACTTCGTGGCCAAGGTGTCGCGGAACCCCTTAGGGTAAGGGGCGGGAAAGCCTGAACAAGCGCAGGCCTTTGCTTACAAACCATAAAAATGAAGGAGTCTGGTTTCGCTTGTGCCGACTCCCACTCCCCATCTTAGGGAGCTTAGATGACATGAACATACAAGGATTAGACTACAACACAGGCCGTGAGCCCCTGCTGTTGCCCGAGTACGGGCGCGAGATACAGAAGATGGTGGACCACGCCGTGACGCTGCCTTCGCGCGAAGAGCGTCTGCGCTGTGCTAAGACCATCGTGAAGATGATGGAGACGAAGGTGCCCCAGATTCGCGAGAACACTGACTATCGCCAGACGCTGTGGGATCATCTCTATCTGATGAGCCACAAGCAGCTCGACATCGACTGGCCCTTCGATGTGAGCGGTGCCGAGCAGATCAACTCCAAGCCCCAGCCCGTGCCACTGCCCCAGCAGAACATCCGCCAGCGCCACTACGGACGCCTGGTGGAGGAGATGACCGAGCGGCTGAAGGCCATGCCCGAAGGACCTGAACGCGACGAGCTGGCACGTCTGACGGCAAACCAGATGAAACGCGACCTCATGCTGTGGGGACACGGCTCGATGGACGACGAGAAGGTGGTCGCCGACCTGGCACGCTATACCGATGGCGTCATACAGCTCGACCTTCAATCATTTACCTTCGACCGCTACGTGCCTACCAGCGACACCCAGCCCACCGGCGGCAAGAAAGGCAAGAAGAAAAAGTGATACTGAATGGCATCGTTTATTATTGAAGGCGGACACCAGCTGAGCGGCACCATCACGCCGCAGGGTGCAAAGAATGAAGCTTTGCAGGTGCTCTGCGCCACCTTGCTCACCGGCGATGAGGTGGTGATAGAGAACCTGCCCAGCATCCGCGACGTCAACAACCTCATTCAGCTCCTCAAGGATATCGGGGTGAAGGTGGCTCCCAGGGAGGAAGCCATGGCCTTCTGTGCCTCCGACCTAAACATGGACTATCTTCAGAGCGACGAGTTCGTGCAGAAGTGTGCACAGCTGCGTGGCTCGGTGATGATGATCGGCCCCCTGCTGGCCCGCATGGGCAAGGCCGTCGTGGCCAAGCCCGGCGGCGACAAGATAGGCCGTCGCAGGCTCGACACCCATTTCCTCGGCTTTGAGCGTCTGGGCGCCCACTTCAGTCATGTTGCCGAGCGCGACGTCTACGAGATTAGCGGCAGTGCCCTCCAC
The DNA here is from genome assembly GCA_024690505.1 of Prevotella sp. Classification (GTDB taxonomy): domain Bacteria; phylum Bacteroidota; class Bacteroidia; order Bacteroidales; family Bacteroidaceae; genus Prevotella. The sequence goes on along the minus strand of JAILPA010000183.1, from coordinate 7,110 downwards.
GGCAGCTATATGCTGCTCGACGAAGCCAGCGTCACCGGTACGGCCAACATCATCATGGCCGCAGTGCTCGTGCCCGGCACCACTACCATCTACAACGCGGCCTGTGAACCCTATGTGCAGCAGCTGTGCAAGATGCTGAACCGCATGGGGGCCAACATCAGCGGCATCGGCTCGAACCTGCTCACCATCAGGGGCGTGGCCCATTTGCACGGCACCCGCCACCGCATCCTGCCCGACATGATCGAGGTGGGCTCGTTCATCGGAATGGCGGCTATGGTGGGCGACGGCATACGCATAAAAGATGTGTCGCTGAAGAACCTGGGAATCATACCCAACACGTTCCGGCGCATGGGCATCAAGATAAAGGTGGAGGGCGACGACCTCTTCATACCGCGGATGCGCCACTACGAGATACAGTCGTTCATCGATGGTACTATTATGACACTGGCCGATGCTCCCTGGCCGGGACTGACCCCCGACCTCCTCTCGGTGCTCATCACCGTGGCCACACAGGCACGGGGCAGCGTGCTCTTCCACCAGAAAATGTTCGAGAGCCGACTATTCTTCGTCGACAAGCTCATTGACATGGGCGCACAAATCATACTCTGCGACCCCCACAGGGCCGTTGTCGTGGGCCACGACCGCAAGCTGCAGCTGCACGGCGGACGCATGTCGAGCCCCGACATACGTGCCGGCATAGCCCTGCTCATTGCCGCTCTCAGCGCAAAAGGCGTCAGCCGTATCGACAACATCGAGCAGATTGACCGCGGATACGAGAATATCGAAGGCCGACTGAACGCCCTCGGAGCCGTCATCAACCGAATGAACTGACGGTAGAGACAGGCTATAACAAGAATCTGTATCTGCGATGACCGAATAAAAACAAGCGTAACAATTGACATCCATGCACCAAGCAGACCTCTACCCCATAGGCCGCATCGGTAAGCCACACGGCGTTCGCGGAGAACTGACATTCATGTTCGACGACAATGTGTTCGACCGTGTCGATGCCGACTGCGTCTTCCTGCGGGTCGACGGGCTGATGGTGCCGTTCTTCTTCGAGGAGTACCGCTTCCGTAGCGATACCACAGCACTGGTGAAGTTCGAGGGCGTAGACACGATGGAGCGGGCACGCGAACTGACCGGCTGCGACGTGTTCTTCCCGCGACATCTGGCCGACGACGATGATGCCCCCCTCACGTTGCAGAGTCTGGTGGGCTTCACCATCGTAGACGCTCCCACACAACATGTCGTAGGCACTATCGCTGCCATCGACGACCAGACTGCCAATGTGCTCTTCTGCCTGGACAACGGACACCTCATTCCCGCCAACGACGACCTTGTCACCGGCATCGACCAGCAGGCCCGCACCATCACCATGCGCCTGCCTGACGGGCTACTTGATCTCTGAAACTTTTACAATATCGAAACATAAAGTAAGGATATGATTAACAGGAAAACGCTGATAACCCTTTTGGTAGCCGTAATGACCGCTGGAGGGGCAAAGGCACAGAAACAGTGGACGTTTGTTGACTGCGTGCAATATGCCATGCACAACAACATCACCTTGAAGAAGGCGCGTCTGCAGAAACAGGCTGCTGCCGAGGAGGTGAAAGGCTCGCGGGGCGCATTGCTGCCTACGCTCTCGGCCTCTACGAACCAGAGCCTGGGCTACACGCCGTGGATGGACAATGGCGTGACCACCGTTACTAACGGACAGGTGAACACCAAGGTCCAGAAGACATACTACAACGGCTCCTACGGCTTGAACGCCCAGTGGACCGTGTGGGACGGCGGTCGTCTGCGCGGTAACCTGCAGCTGAGCCAGCTGGCCGAGCAGCAGGCACAGCTCGATGTGAACGAACAGATAAACAGTGTCAACGAGCGCATAGCACAGCTCTTCGTGCAGTGTCTCTACCTCAACGAGGCCATCGGCGTGAGTCAGGCCAGTCTGGAGACCAGCCGTAAGAATGAGGAGCGCGGTCAGGCAATGGTCGACGTGGGTCAGATGTCGCGCGCCGATCTGGCACAGCTCTCTGCCCAGCGTGCCACCGACGAGTACAACGTGGTAGAGGCACAGGCACAGCTGCAGAACTACAAGTTGCAGTTGAAGCAGTTGTTGGAACTTAAGGCCGACGAGGAGTTCGACATTGCTGTACCTCAGGAAACCGATGACGAGGTGCTGAAGGCCATTCCTGCCTTGCAAGACGTCTATCAGCAGGCCCTTACCAACCGGCCCGAGATAGAGAACGCCCAGTTGTCGATAGAGAGCAGCCGCATCAGCACGAAGATTGCCCGTGCGGGATGGATGCCGCAAGTCAGCCTCACAGGCGGTCTGTCGACCAGCACCAATTCACGTTCAAGCAATGGCTGGGACTCGCAGATGAAGACCAATTTCAGCATGGCTGGCGGCCTGCAGGTGAGCATTCCCATCTTCGACGGCCGGCAGACGAAGACTGCCGTCAGCCGCGCCCGTATTCAGGAGCAGCAGGCCGTGCTCGACATGCAGGACAGACAGAAGACGCTCTACCAGACCATTGAGCAATATTGGCTCGATGCCACCACCAACCAGCAGAAGTTCCGTGCCGCCACCACCACCGTCGAGAGTGAGGAGCAGAGCTACGAACTGCTGTCAGAGCAGTTCCGCTTAGGGCTAAAGAACATCATCGAACTGTTGCAGGGTAAGGACAAGCTGCTGCAGGCGCAGCAGAACCGCCTGCAATCGAAATACCTGACACTGCTGAACCAGCAGATGCTGCGTTTCTATACCTTAGGAGGAATTACCGACGAAGAGCTGGAGTTCTTGGAGAGTCCAGAGGTGGAATAGCAGACAGGAGAAAAGACAAATACAAAGAAAAACAATAACGGCATTATGGGTAAGAAGAAAATCCTAATTATTGTAGGCATTTTGGCCGCAGCAGCCCTGGCATGGTTCCTGCTGGCAGGCGGTAAGAACAAACAGACCGTGACATTCGAGAAGGCCAAGGTTGAGAAAACCATGATGCAGAGCACCATCACGGCCACCGGCACCATCGAGCCCGTGACATCCGTCACCGTGGGTACGCAGGTCAGCGGCATCGTGGCGAAGCTCTACGTCGACTACAACTCCGTGGTACACAAAGGACAGGTGATAGCCGAGCTCGACAAGACCAACCTGGCCAGTGAGCTGAAGACTCAGCAGGCCAACCTCTCCAGCGCCCAGAGCACGCTGAACTACGAGCAGGCTAACCATAACCGCTACAAGGAGCTCTACGAGAAAGGACTGGTCAGCGCCAACGAGTACGAGACCGCACGCCTATCCTACCTGAAGGCCCGCGAGCAGGTGACGACGGCCCGAGAGGGCGTGCAGAAGGCACAGACGAACCTGGGCTATGCCACTATCACCAGCCCCATCGACGGTGTGGTGCTCTCGAAGAGCGTGGAGGAAGGCCAGACGGTGGCAGCCTCGTTCAACACGCCCGAATTGTTCACCATTGCCAAAGACCTGACCGATATGCGTGTCATTGCCGACATTGACGAGGCCGACATCGGCGGCGTGAGGGAAGGGCAGCGTGTGATGTTTACTGTCGATGCCTATCCTGAAGATCACTTCAACGGCCAGGTGACACAGGTGCGCCAGCAGGCTACCACCGAGAGTAGTGTGGTGACCTACGAGGTGGTGATATCGGCTCCCAATGCCGAACTGAAGCTGAAACCCGGACTCACCGCTAGCGTCACCATCTATACAATGGAGAAACCCGACGTGCTGGCCGTGCCCGTCCAGGCACTGCGCTTCATGCCTAGCGAGGCCATCCTCAGCGAAGGGCAGAAGATAGAGGATGTGCAGGCTCAGCACAAAGTGTGGACGCTGGAGGGCAACACCTTCAAAGCCCATCAGATAGAGACTGGCATCACCAACGGCACACTGACCGAGGTGAAGAGTGGCGTGGCCGAGGGCACCGAGGTGCTCACCGGCTTCACCATTGAGGGCGGCGATGCCGAGGAGGCTCAGCAGAACGGCAATCCCTTCATGCCTAAGCCAAAGAATAACAGGCAGAACGGTAACAACCAACAGAAGAAGTAAATGGAGGACAGGAAAGTCGTTATCGAACTGCAGAACGTGAAGCGCTACTTCCAGGTAGGCGCAGAAACGGTGAAGGCTCTGCGCGGCGTGTCGTTTAAGATATACGAGGGCGAGTTTGTCACCATTCAGGGCACATCGGGCTCGGGCAAGTCCACGCTGCTGAACCAGCTGGGCTGTCTCGACACGCCTACCAGTGGCGAGTACTACCTCGACGGCATCTCCGTGCGCACCATGTCGAAGACACAGCGGGCACACCTGCGCAACCAGAAGATTGGCTTCGTGTTCCAGAACTACAACCTGCTGCCTAAGACCACGGCCGTGGAGAACGTCGAGCTGCCGCTGATGTATAACTCGAAGTACAACGCCCGCCAGCGTCGCGAAGCCGCCGTGAAGGCCCTGCAGGCCGTCGGACTGGGTGACCGCCTGGAGCACAAGTCGAACCAGATGTCGGGCGGGCAGATGCAGCGTGTGGCCATTGCCCGTGCACTGGTGAACAATCCCGCCGTGCTGCTGGCCGACGAGGCCACCGGCAACCTCGACACCCGCACATCGTTCGAGATGCTGGTGCTCTTCCAGCAACTCTATTTCCAGGGACACACCATTATTTTCGTGACCCACAACCCCGAGATTGCCGAGTACTCCAGCCGCAACATCTGTCTGCGCGACGGCAAGATACGTGAGGACACCATCAACACCAACATCAAGTCGGCAGCCGAGGCTCTCGCCGCACTGCCCAAGCCGCAAGACGACTAGAACCATGAATATACTCAATCTGTTCAAAGTAAGCTTCCGTGCCATCGCCAACAACAAGATGCGCTCGTTCCTGTCCATGCTGGGCATCATCATCGGCGTGGCTGCTGTCATCATTATGATGGCCATTGGTCAGGGCTCGAAGGAGAGCATCCGTGCGGAGCTGTCCACCATGGGCACGAACCTGCTCACCATCCGGCCCGGGGCCGACATGCGAGGCGGCGTGCGCCAGGACCCTTCGGCCATGCAGACGCTGAAGATGGCCGACTACGAGGCCATCATGGCCAAGAAGAAGTACGTCACCAATGTGTCTCCCGAGGTGACGGCCAGCGGTCAGGTGGTCTATGGCAACAACAACACCACTACCACTGTCTATGGCGAGAGCACCGAGTACCTCGACATCAAACTGTGGACGGTGGAGCAGGGCGAGTGCTTCACCGATGAGGACATCCGAAAGGCTGCCAAGGTGGTGGTGATAGGCAAGACCGTTGTCGACGAGCTCTTTGGCGACGGTGTCGACCCCATTGGCAAGACCATCCGCTTCAAGAACATCCCCATGCGCGTGGTGGGCGTGCTGAAGTCGAAGGGCTACAACTCGTGGGGTATGGACCAGGACAACGTCGTCATTGCCCCATACACCACGGTGATGAAGCGCATCGCTGCCCAGACCTGGTTCTCGAGCATCAACTGCTCGGCCGTGACCGAGGAGATGAGTGATGCCGCTATTGAGGAGCTGACCCAGATTCTCCGCGAGAGCCACAAACTGAAGGGCGATGTTGAGGACGACTTCACCATCCGCTCCCAAGCCGAGATGATGGAGACGCTGTCGAGCACCATGGACACCGTGACGCTCATCCTCGTTGTGGCCGCCGCCTTCTCACTGCTCGTGGCCGGCATCGGCATTATGAACATCATGCTCGTCTCGGTTACTGAGCGAACCAAGGAGATTGGCCTGCGCATGGCCGTCGGAGCCACCGGGCCCGTCATCTCCTTCCAGTTCCTCATCGAGTCGGTGCTCATCAGTCTCACGGGCGGGTTGCTTGGCGTCATCGTGGGGTGGAGCGTCAGCGAGTTTGTAGTAAAGGGTATGGGAATGCCCAGCATCGTGCCCATGTGGTCGGTCTACGTGTCATTCCTCGTATGCGTCTTCATTGGCGTGCTCTTCGGCTATATTCCCGCTCAGAAGGCGGCCAATATGGATCCCATCGATGCCATCCGCCACGAGTAGACGGACAGCGACCTGAACGCCCTCTGTCGTCGTGTCATCATCCGCTTCTTGCTCCGAGAAGAACAAACACAAAAACCGTAACACGGCGTGGAAATGTGAAAAATATGCGCGAAGGCGAAAAAACTTGCGGAAAAATTTGGCCGTTTCATAAAAACATCGTACCTTTGCACCCGCAAAAGCAGCGAAGCCTGCCGAGCACGGATCGGGATTTAGCGCAGTTGGTAGCGCACACGTCTGGGGGGCGCGAGGTCGCTGGTTCGAGTCCAGTAATCCCGACCAAACGAAAAAGGCTGAGAATCAACAGATTCTTGGTCTTTTTTCTTTTTTATCAGCTTTCCGCATTGTTCTCTGGGTGACGTGATGGGTGACGCGAAAAGTCAACCGAGAAGTCAACCGAGTTTTATGGAAGCTACAATTTCTGTAATCTGTAACAAGTTTAAAGTTTTAAAGAATGGCGAATCTCCAATAATGGTGAGAGTAGCTAAAGACGGTAAAAGGTCTATGAAAAGTTTGGGTGTGTCAGTGAATCCTGCATATTGGGATTTCTCGAAGAACTGCCCCAAGAAGAATTGTCCGAATCGGGCTGTGTTAATGCAACTAATATCCAGGACTTTGATAGAATACCAAAGTAAAGTGATGGAGGTTAAGTCAAAGGGAGAGGATGCAACCATTTCGGCAATTATGGCAGAAAAGGAGCAGGGCATGAGCAGAGTTTATGTTGAAGATTTTCTGACCGCACATATTCAGCAGTTAAGAGATCATGGCAAGGTGGGGAATAGTTATGCTTATTTAAATCTGCGTACAACCCTACAGAATTACTATGGCAAGAAACTGAACTTTCCGTTTAGTGCAGTGGATGTTGCTTTCTGCAATAAGTTTGAAGCGTGGATGCGAAAGAATCAATTTGAAGATACCACGATGCACTATTATTTCCGTACGCTTCGGGCTACTTATAATAAGGCTATTGAGGCTAAGTATGCTGACCGTGAGAAGAGTCCATTTATAGAATACAAGTTGAGCCGATTTAGCACCAAGACTAAGAAACGGGCTTTGTCTAAGGATAGTGTAA
>JAILPA010000180.1 GCA_024690505.1 Prevotella sp. | reverse complement strand
TCAATTTGACAACCAAATGGTATCAGAGAATCCCGATTTTCTGAAAATATCTTTGCTTTATGACTTTTTAACGCTGGCAGATGCAAGTTTTTCTGCTTTTGGGTTTTATTCTTATAGAAACATATTTGGTAAGTGTTATGAAGAATAAAATGATGTGGGCAGCCATCGCCCTGACCATGATGGCAACGACTGTTGTGACGGGATGCAGTGACGATGATGAGGACAAGGTGACAATTGAAAGGCTGACAGGCAGTTGGAAGCTGGTGAAGAGCACAGTAAAAACTGTCTATGAAGGTGATAAGGTGGAAACGGAAGGCTTGGACCAAATAGTGGAGATTTTTCCCAATGGCTATTTTGTGAGTACTTCGAATGGAGGCACCACGGCCGACAAACTGTTTGATGAAGGCAATAATGAATTCCATACTGTTGCTGTCGTACACTACAAACTGCAACTGTCTGACAACTGGCGTACCCTAACAGTCTCCCAGTATCTTACAGAATCAAAGGAAGTTGGCCGCATAAAGGTTTTTCAACGCCAAGCAACGGACGACATCATTAATCCCCAGATGATTGGTAAGTGGCAGCTGACACAGACGGCTTTCGGAAATAAGTCAAGAGCGGATACAACCGTTGTATCGGTTGACGAGACGCTGGAAATCTTGAGAGATGGCGACTACAGGAAAACCACAGACGGGAAGACCGAGGTGGCTAAATGCCGCACAAAAGGGAACATGATCTGCATATCGGACAGCATCTTCTACAACTATCTGTTGGTAGATAACAGCCGCACCCTCGTTCTCAGAGAATTCAATCCGGAGAACAATGGTATCCATACAATAGTACCGTTAGAATTCAAGTCTTGGATATATCAGCGGATGGACTGACACGGACGATTCTTTTTTCCTATCCCAACAACTACAACTATTACGTCAGCTACTATCGCGACACCTTCCAGCACGGCGGCATCTCAATGGAGGAAATGATCATCCCGTTAATGACGCTAAGGGGAAAGAAACGATGAAGCGAGTGGCTGTCGACTATTTTCTTGCCTTGTCCATTTGCTCCACGACCTTTTCGTAGTACTGCCCCTGGGGTGCCATCGTGACGATAAAGACATTGCACGTGAATTTGTCGGGCATGACGAGCAGCATGGTCTTGCCGCTCTTGTCGGCCATCAGCACACCGCCATCGGAACCTCTGTCGTCTCTCTTCACTGTAAAGCCCAGCTCCTTGGCATGAGCCGTAATGACGTTGGTCATCAACGGTTCGTACGAATGACACGATATGGAACTTTCAAGCATCTCGACCTTGCCTGTTGTCTCGTTGGTGTAGATCCGCGAGAAATTTATGCGGAAACTGGCCTCGAACGAAGGGTCTGTAAACCGGGCCGATTCTTTTGTGCGTAGCACATTGTTCGTTCTCTCCTGCATTGTTACGTCGATGTCGGGGTTCTTGCTGAAGGCCAAAATCTGCTGGGCTGTCAGATCCCATATCGGGCCTTCCACCTCTATCTGCCCCAAGGGTTTCATAATAAGGTCGGCAGCCGTGCGCCTGGCCAGGGGCTTGTGTGCCGATTCGGGTCTGATGCCAGCCGCTCCATCATAGATGCCCGAGAAATTCGCCTTTGCCTTACTGATATCGCCGTTTAGGAAGCGATCCAGTGCCTCGTCGGGCACGTATAGCATAGCTTTGTTTTGGAAAGCGTCCTTACCCACCTCCTTGATGTTGGCAGACAGGTGGACAGCCGTAAGATGATAGCATTGGTCGAAGGCATCGTTGCCGATGCTTTCTACCAGCGATGGGATGGTCACGTCGTACAGTTCATCGCAGCCATAGAATGCATATCCTCCTATCGTCCTCAACGATTGCGGCAGCGTCAGCTCAGTGATATACGACAGAAAGAAGGCCTCAGGTGCTATCGTACGTACGCCGTCGGGGACGACATAGACACGACCTTTTCCTGACGGATAGGCCTGTAGCGTCAGCATGTCTGATGTGAACAACACGCCGTCTACCGACTTGTAATTCTTGTTTCCGAGATCTACATCGATAGCGGAAAGGCGCTTGCAGTAGCCGAATGCCCCGTCACCCACTTCTCTAGTGGCAGCGGGAATGCGCACGCGCTGAAGCTCTCTGCATCCGCTAAAGGCCTTCGTGCCGATGGATGTCAGACCGGCAGGCAGTTCTATGGTCTCCAAAGAGTAACAGTCGTCGAAAACGTCATCTCCCAACTCCGTGAGTGTAGAGGGAAGCTTGACGCTTTGCAGTGCTTCGCAGTGATAGAACGTACTTCTGAGTAAACGAGTGACACCCTCGGGGATGTCTATCGCTTTCAATGCGTGGCACTGTACAAAAGCTCCTTCACCGATGGTGCGCAGTGAACGGGGCAAGTTAACGCTGCACAGGTTTACATCCCAGAAGAAGGCGTTCTCGCCGATGTGCGTCAAACCCTCAGGCAATGTCACCTCTGTCAGACTCTTACTTACCATCGACCAGTCGCGCAGGCGCTCTACACCACGGGGAACGACGAACTTTCCTGCCCAAGCATGAGGCATACAGACCACCTCCTTGCCATCGGTCGTCAGCACTACGCCATTCACTGATTTTAGGTGTCGGCCGCCTGGCTCCACATGGATGGTATGCAGCTGTGAGCAGTTCCAAAAAACGGCCGTCGACATGTCTTCCAGACTGGCTGGCAGTGTAACTTCTTTCAGTGAATCGCAAGCATAGAACGCCTGATGCCCCAAATACTTCAGGTTCTTTCCGAAAACAACCTTCTTCAGACTGTTGCAGTAAGCGAAAGCATTCTTGCCAATATATCTCAAACCATCGGGCAGTTCAATGCTCTTTATCTCTCTTTGAAATTGAAAAGCCTCATCGCCAATGCCAACTACGGCATAGGATTTGCTGTTGACAGTCATCACCGAAGGTACCACTATGTGCTTCGGTTCAGAACCGTCTGGTGCATCTGAAGAATACATAACCAGTTCCACACCGCCGTCCACAACTCGCGTCCTGTAGCTGTCTGCCCCAGCCTTTCCACAGGCCATAAACACCAAGATGGTAAGTAGAATTCCTTTCATCGTCGTCTTTGGTTTTTAGATGCAATCTGTATGCAAAGGTAGTACTTTTCTCTGTAACGGCAAAACAATTTTGCAGATTGTTTTGGCTATTCAACCTAAACTTTGCTGTTGTTTAGGGAGAAATGCGTATCTTTGCACCGCAACGGACAACAGGACTGACAGGATAATTATCCGTTTCTGTCGCCATTGACATGCAATAAACGGGGTGAAATGGCCTTTGATTACATCATATCTCCAATTCATCTCCAATTCATCTCCAATTTTAATAATTGGAGATATAATAGAATTAAAATAGAGTACAATATGAAATAAATTGGAGTATAGTTGTAGCAGAAATGGCGAAAGACATGTACGGTGCTATCGTGTAGATAGCGAAGCCCTCCTCTTCCTCCTTTCCTTCCTTGGACAATAAATAAAACCATAGGGAGCTTAAGGAGAAGAAGAATCCCTGCTTTATAGCCGTCCCTTGCTAAGGGACTCAAAACCTTGGACAACACAAAAACATCGCAGAGCGCTCGCGCCTACATTTGCAGACTCCCCGAGGCTACACTTGTACACTCCCGGGGACAACACGTGCAGACTCCGGAGGCAGCAAAAGAGGATTGAGGGATGTCCCCTGATCCCCTCTGAAGAAATTTGCTGAACATTGCGAACAGATTACTTTTTCGGGGGTTTTTATATTCTTTTATGATGGCGAAGGGGGTGTTGTCGATTTTTTTTTGTACTTTTGCGGCCGATTTTCAAACGAAGACGAATGAAACAGAAACGACAAATAGCCATCCTTGGCTCTACGGGTAGCATCGGCACACAGGCGCTGCAGGTCATAGGCGAGCACGCTGACCTGTATGAGGTGTACTGCCTCACCGCCAACAACAAGGTGGAACTGCTGGCCGAGCAGGCCCACAGGTTCCACCCCGCCGCAGTGGTCATTGCCAACGAGCAGCGCTACGATGAGCTGAAGGGGCTGATGAGTGATCTGCCCGATGTGAAGGTGTATGCGGGTGCTCGGGCACTCGATGAGATAGTGGAGGCCGGCCCCATCGACATGGTGCTCACCGCCATGGTGGGCTTTGCCGGTCTGAGCCCCACCATCCATGCCATCAAGGCCCGTAAGAGCATTGCCCTGGCCAACAAAGAGACGCTGGTGGTTGCCGGCGAGCTGATCTGCCAGCTGTCGCGTGAGTACCGCGCCAGCATCCTGCCCGTGGACAGCGAGCACTCGGCCATCTTCCAGTCGTTGGTGGGTGAAGATGATAACGAGATAGAGAAGATACTGCTCACGGCTAGCGGCGGCCCCTTCCGCACGAAGTCGCTCGAGGAGATAGCCCGTGTGACAAAGGCCGACGCCCTGCGCCATCCCACGTGGGACATGGGTGCGAAGATCACCATCGACTCGGCTTCGATGATGAACAAGGGGTTCGAGGTGATCGAGGCGAAATGGCTCTTCGGCGTCGACGTACAGCAGATTCAGGTGCTGGTGCACCCGCAGAGCATCGTGCACAGCGCCGTGCAGTTCCACGACGGCAGCGTGAAGGCCCAGCTGGGCGTGCCCGACATGAGGCTGCCCATACAGTATGCCTTCTCGTTCCCACGCCGGCTGACGCTCAGCGGCGAACGCCTTGACCTGTTCAAGGCGCAAAGGCTGGAGTTCTTCGAGCCCGACCTAGAGAAGTTCCGCTGTCTGGCCATGGCCTACGAAGCCATACGCCGAGGCGGCAACATGCCATGCATCGTCAACGCCGCCAACGAGGTGGTGAACCGCGCCTTCCTCGACGACCGCTGTGCATTCCTGCAGATGGGCGACGTCATTGCCGACACCATGGAGCGGGCCACGTTCATTAAGCAGCCCTCATACGACGACTATGTACAGACCGATGCCGAGGCACGGCGCATAGCCGGCGAACTGCTCAGCAAGGGCAAGGCGATGTAACGCGAGCGTGAAGGGGGGAAACCACAGATAACACAAACAGAACGGATAATAAAAGAAAATGGAAGTATTTCTCATAAGACTACTGCAATTCCTGCTGGCCATCAGCCTGCTGGTGCTGCTCCACGAGGGCGGCCACTTCTTCTTTGCCAAACTCTTCAAGGTGAGGGTGTCGAAGTTCTACCTGTTCTTCAACCCGAAGTTCCACATCGCCAGCACCTACGACACATGGGTGCGCAGGCTCTTCAAGATGAAGCCCGAGGTGGTGCCCACGAAGGAAGTGGAGGAAGAGGAGAAGGACGGCACGAAGAAGAAAAAGAAGGTGAAAGAATACATCGGCACGGAATATGGCATCGGCTGGCTGCCATTGGGCGGCTACTGCGCCATCGACGGCATGATAGACGAGACAAACCAGAAGCTGTCGGAGGAGACACACCCCTGGGAGTTCCGCACCAAGCCCGCCTGGCAGCGGCTGCTCATTATGACGGGCGGCGTGCTGGTGAACTTCCTCCTGGCACTGCTCATCTACTCCATGATACTGTGCTACTGGGGCGAGACCTACGTGCCCGTGAAGGACATGACGAAGGGCATGACGTTCAACCAGGAGGCGAAGAGCCTGGGATTCCAGGACGGCGACGTGCTCGTGTCGACCGACCGCGGACCGTTGAAGAAGTTCGACGACGACCTGTTCCGCGAGGTGTCGAAGGCCAAGAGCGTGAACGTGCTGCGCGACGGCAAGCCCGCCACGGTGAAGATAACGAAGGAGCTGAACCTGCTCAACATGTTCAAGACACGGCCCATCTTCATGCGCCCCTTCCTGCCGGCAGTGGTCGACAGCGTGGTGCCACAGACGGCAGCAGCCGAGATAGGGCTGCGCAAGGGCGACAGCATAGTGATGGTGAACGGAAAGACGGTGAAGTCGTTCAACGATTTCACCGACGAGATAGCCCGTATAGGCGACGTGGTGACGGCGCTACACAAGAACGGCACCACCGTGGGCTCGGTGTGGAAGGAGTTTGAGGCACGGCGCATCAGCCTGGTCTACGTCCGCGACGGCGTGGCCGACACCGTCCAGGCCCGCCTCTCGCCCGAACTGCAGCTGGGCTTCGTGACAAAGCAGATATACGAACCGCAGACGTTCAAATATGGCTTCTTCGAGAGCTTCCCCGCTGGCGTGGGCTACGGGTGGCACAAGCTGGCCAGCTACGTCAGCGACATGAAATACGTCTTCACCGCCGACGGAGCAAAGTCGCTGGGAGGATTCGGAGCCATCGGAAGCCTCTTCCCCGAGACATGGGACTGGCACCGCTTCTGGGAGATGACGGCCTTCCTGAGCATCATCCTCGCCTTTATGAACATCCTGCCCATCCCCGCACTCGATGGCGGACACGTGCTGTTCCTGCTCTACGAAATCTTCACCCGACGCAAGCCTTCGGAGAAGTTTATGATACGCGCCGAGTACGTAGGCTTCGGCATCCTCGTACTGCTGATGGTCGTTGCCAACCTCAACGATATCTTGCGCTGGCTGGGCTACATGTAACGGCCAACAGCCACGCCACGGCTATCACGACATACCACATGACGGTCTGCAACCACGAAGGATGCAGGCCGTCAATGCTTGAAAGGGGCAGGCGCGACAGCACGGCCAGGCCCGAGGTCAGCAACCCCACAGCCCACAGCAACGCACCACCCACAGCCGGCACGAGGAGCGTCGCCAGCGTGAGGTAGAGAATCAGCGTGGTAAGGGGAACAACGAAAAGGTTCGTCAGCAGGAACCACACGGGCAGCTGGTGGAAATAGTAGGCCACCAGAGGAGCCGTGCCCAGCTGCGCCGCCGTGGATACAACGGTCATGCTCCACAGCCATCTCGCCAGAGGATGCTGAAGCAGCCAACGCTGCGACACGTACTGGTCGGCCACGGGAAAGAACAGCAGGATGGCTGCCACCGAGAGGAACGACAGCTGGAAGCCAACATCGAAGAGCACGCCCGGACTGACCATGAGCATGACGATGGCGGTGAAGCAGAGCACATTGAGCGGTGCTCGCCGCCGTGCTCCGGCTGAGAAGATGACATAAAGGCTAAGCATCGTGGCCGACCGCACTACGCTGGTCGAGAGTCCTGTCAGCAGGGCAAAGGCCCAAAGGGCGAGCACCACCAGCACCTGTCCTATCCACCAGCGCCGTCCGCAGGGCATCAGGCGGGTCAGCAGCAGGCAGATGATGCCCAGATGCAGGCCGCTGAGGGCCAGGATGTGCGAGGATCCGGTCTGTGAGAAGGTGTGGCGCACATCGGCCGTCAAGCCGCTCTTGTCGCCCAAAGTCATAGCCGCCAGCACGCTGTATTGCTCATCGCTGGCACCCAAGTCTCGCAGCCGCATCAGCAGTCCGTGGCGCCAGTGCAGGGCTCGCAGGCGCAGACGCTCCACGCCCGTCAACAGATTCGTAGACGCAGCGTAGGGCTGCCAGTCGCGGAATCCCACGAAACGCCCGTTGGCTATGACCACACGCAGCCCCTGCCCTAACTGCAACGCACGGCTGCGCTCATCCTTCCACACATAGCAGCGCAGCGTGGGGCGGCCCTCCACTGTGGGCAGCAGCAGGTCGACGGCAATGGTGCGAGGCCGCTCCGATGGTTCGCCCATCACAACGGCCTCGACCGTGGCCGACCGCCCCTCGGCAGGCAACACCTGCCCGACAAGCCGCTGCCGCTGCATGGCCGACAGCAGCACCCCCAGAGCAACGACACTCAGAATGAGGGTAGCACTCTGGGCTTTGGCCCGGCCACGAAGGACAAAGGCTATCACCGCCAATACCAAAAACGTCAGGAAGGCGCCAACAGGCGATACTAGCGCCGCCCCAGCACCGGAGCCGAAGTGTTCCCGTGACGTAACACCAGCACCGAAGTGTTCCTGTGACACAACGCTAGCACCGAAGCAGAAGTGCTCCAGTATTACCCCCACCATCAGTCCCACCGCCACGGGAAGCAGGGGAATAGGCGGGAAACGGTGTCTCGCATTTCGCGTGATACTCATCGGTAACGCTTTTCCTGCGCAAAAATATCAAAAAAGGAGCAATTCTGCAACAAATAACACCATTTTTTACACAAAGCACCTCTTTTTGCTTTGCAGTTTCCAAAGTTTTTCCTAACTTTGCAGCCGAATTCTACAGTACTAACTAAAACCTTATTAACATGAAGAAAATCTTTACCTTAGCACTGATGGCATTGGCTCTCGGCACTTCGACCGCCTCTGCCCAGACAACGCTCAGAAAGACCTGGGACTTCCGCGACGGCTTCAGCACGAAGACGGTGAACGCCCTGAAGGCTGACCAGGAAGAATTTGGCGGCGACAAGTACTGGCGTAACTACGAGAGCGACGCCACGAAGGCCGATGAGGCCCACTTCTGGAACGCATCGAAGGATGCCAAGAATGCCGATGGCTTTGCGTGCACCCACAACGGCGGACAGGAGAGAGTCATCTCTGAGCTTGAAGGACTGGTACTTGGCATGTCGAACGCCAAGAAGTTTGTCATTACCTACAACGGTGCGCAGTCTCCCAACGAGTTCGAGAGTGATGGCGGCCCCGCCCTTGGCGAGATGATTCCTCACGGCAAGAGCTACGTGTGGCTGAACGGTAAGAACGAGACCATCAAGTTCCAGGCTGCCGTGAACCAGACCATCAAGAT
>JAILPA010000161.1 GCA_024690505.1 Prevotella sp. | reverse complement strand
AATCTCCGCCCCACTCTCACCGTAGAGCGCATTATAGCTATATCGGAGATCCTCCAACCATCCTTCGCAGATACGCTTCAGATTCTCAATCGCCACCCGACTCGGGATATTCTTATCCAGCGTGTCATAACTCGTCTTCGTTAACTCTCCCAACGTAAAGTGAGGCGATAATTTCACATCCTTATTCATGCTTGTTTCTTTCATCTTTTTCTTGTTGTTGATTTGTTTTTGATCTGTAGCGCTGTAGCGGTGTAGCGCCGCGCTTTTTCTTATTCACATTAATCGGTGTACTGTCCGGGAAGGCGATGCTATAGGCCGCATCAAGTTCATGCAGATTCACCTTACGCATCCCGATACCGAGCCGGGTGGCGACGATGGCCCGCAGCAGTTCGCGGTGCCAACGCGGATAGAGCGCAGGGCGCGGCAGCTCGTCCCAACCGCAGATCGGCTGGTCGTCGATGACGGTCTTGCTGCAGACCTCCCAGATCAGGTCGTCGGTGGCCTCATGGCCGAACCACATCTTCATGATATGCCGGATGCAGAAACGCTTGCACTGCACCCTGAGCAGGCGCCTTGTACGCTCCAGCCGAAGCCAGAGCCGCACAAAACACGCCTGATTATTGACAATCTTCATCATAGCAGTCGCAGATTATTCATTTTTCACTTTAAACTTCTTCAAGTATTCCGTTGTCTTGCAGTAGCGGCCGCTCACCTCGTCGAAGGCGATATATCCCCTACTCGTCCAGGTGCGCAACGTGGAGTCACCATCCCCGCTCCGGCCCTGACGCTGCCGCATCTGATGATACTGTTCGCGCGTGAACTCGTCGGGTAGCAGTTCCAACAGGTTCTGAGGCCCCGACTGGCGCTGGATCTCCACCTCCTCACGCAGTTCCTTTTCCAGCTGCTGACCGAAGTAAAGCATCTTACACCACAGATTATACTGCTGTGTCCATCGCACGAAGTCGGCAATCGTCTTGTCCCACTTGTAGCCTTGCGCCACATAGAGCACCATGCCCTTGAGCCACGCGATGACATTGGCACGGTACGACAATATCCTGTAGGCCTCACTCTCGTAGAGCCTTGCCGCATCGCGGTTTTCCTGCCGGATGTCGAGTGCCAGCTTCCGGGCCTGCGCACATTCGATGAGTCCGCTGGCAGCCTCCAGACGGTCGATATAGGGCTTCAGCTCGGCCGCAAACTGGTGGTCGTAGATGCCTAAGACGGGTGCCGTATCGTCGTCGTCCTCATTGAGGATAATGGTGGCGATGTCGAGGCGGCTCACGGTACCGTCGTTTACCATCTTATAGAAGAACTTACGCGCGTTGGGCGGTGTGGTCGAGGCATTGAAGTTCCACCGCAGCGGGGCGATACCACTCACGGAGTCAGCGCCGACACGCTCCTGACCGGCCAGCGAGTTGTCAAACGCCTTACGAATCAACAGTCCCACCTCGTCGACCGTTCCGCGCGAGGTCACCTTCTTCAGGGCCTCGATCTCGTCGACGATGGTATAGATGAACCGCTCGCCGTTGTTGTGGGCATCGACGATGCGCTGGTTAAACACCGCGTCCGTCAGGTTATCGATCAGCATCTGGATGCAAATGTCTGTAGGCCGCGGGTCCTTCTTCTGTTTGGCACCAGGGTTCTTCTGCTTCCACTCCGCCTCACGCTGGCGATTGGGAATGTCGCGCTGACGGATATCCTCCATGATATACTCGATGGGCTTTTTGATGGTGCCTTTACCAATCGACTGGCGACCGATGAGCACGTTCATGAAGGTGGCCTCGTGGTCGACATTGTCCCAGTAGCGGAACTTCACCCCGTGCAGGTGGGCGCCGAGAGCTGGGAATACGGCATTGGCCACGGCAGGCTTGTAGAAGCAGGGCACGTTCTTCGTAAGCAGCCGGATCAGGGGTGGCAGCTTCTTGGGCATCGGTGGCGGCGCAGTCATCGTACCACCGCAGGCTTTCACCCGGGCCGTCGACTTCAGCGCCTGCAGCACCTGTTTCAACCGATAGGGCATACCCTCGTATTTGCCCTGCAGGGCGTTACGGATCTTCTGCCGTTTCTCCTCTACGGGGAAATGATCGTAACAGGGAATCACCTGGTCGAGCCAGTCGAAGTTGCGGCCGCAGATGTGGCGCAGGTCCGAGGCCAGCTGGAAGGTCAGCGTGTCGCGGTCGCCCTCCACGGGTTCCTTCCCGTCGTTGAACAGCTCCCAGTACTTCTGCAGGATCTCCGTAAACGCCATGCCGTGATACGTCGTCGGATAAACCTTCGGAGATTTCTTGCGTCCCTCCGGTAGCAAGCGAGCAGAGCTCGAGCGCTCGACTTCGCTCGAAATGACATCGGCGTTGTCATCTCGACTAAGCGAAGCGCATGGAGAGATCTCAAACTGCTCGTCCGAAGCGCATGGAGAGATCTCAAACAGTTCATCTGAGAGATAGATCAGGTCCTCCTCGGCGCCCGTAGTGGTAAAGAACACCCGCGTGATGTCCTTCGCCCCCTTGTCATACGCCACGCCGAGCAGTTCGCTGGCCCATTTCAGGTTGTCCTCCTGCGAGCGGTCAGGTTTGCGCTTAAAGGCCAGGTGATACCCCTTGCCCCGCGCGCTGAGCTCCAGCAGCAACAGCCCCAGCTCGTCTTTCTTGGCGAGGATGCGCGCACGCATCGGCTGCATCTCTTCGGGCGTTACGTGGTCGATGTCCATGCCCACGGTGGTGCTCATTCGGGTTGTACCCTTCAGAGTGCCGTCGGTATTGGGCAGGCAAGAGTAGTTCATCTGCACGAGATCATACTTGAGCCGGTCCTCGCCCGCTCGGATACGTTTTACTAATGACGGTTGCTGACCGCCGTTTCTCAGCGAGAGGTATTCCTCACGCGAGTGGATGGGGCGCATGTGCTTTACCCCATCCTTAACATAAACATAATAACAACTCATGGTACTGATTAAAATTGGATCGTTGATAATGGAACATTAGAAGTTCGGATAGCCCAGTTTAGCGTTCAGGAAGCGGAGGCCTTGCAGGGTCCACGTCATGTAGTGCTTCACCTTGCGTTCGCCCTTCAGCGAGTAGCTTATGTGGGTGCGCATCTCTGTCAGTCCGCGTCCTTGCAGGTCGTCGCTCAGGTTCCAACGGCCGTAGCGGCGGTATTGGATACCCATGTCACTCAGCACCGCGTTGAAGTCCCACACTGTCATGTTGAACGTCTTGGCCACCTGTGTGGCGGTGAGCGTGTCTTCGGCAGCCGCGTTCATCTCGCTCAGCGCCGAACCGATGATCTTGTCGGCCATCGCCAGCACCGCCGGCGCCGGCAGCGCACATGGGGACTGTCCCTGCTGTGAGAAAGGAGCTACAGCGACTGGATTACAGAGGGACTGTCCCCTGTGTGCGACCTCCAGCTCTTCCCAACGCAAAACCAACCTCGCTCTTGCCTCGTCATTGAACTTCGTAGCGATGTAGAGGCATTCCGTTTTTGTGAGCGAATAGTAGGGCATCATCTTCTTACCGCCGTTCGGCAGACTGTAGGTTTTCTGCAAGAGCTGAAATTTCAGCCCTTGTACTTTCACCCAGGCAGGCTCCATGTTTCTGATAGCCTGCATGACGTTCTTGTGTTGCTTGCCGGTGAGTTCGGCAATCTCCAGCGAGGTCATGCGCTGCGGCTCTGACGTCTCGCCATACTGAAAAATACTGATTTCTTTCATGGTAATGCTTTTTAAATTTATAAATAATGTAGTTTGTTCTAAAATGTGTTTTCATGGTCTCGATTATCGAGGCGTGTCTCATGGTACATCTTCCCTCTTCCATCTTAGTTGTAGCAACATGTCAAAGATCGCGCTGCCAACCGCCGTTTCCGAACTGATTGACGACGCAAAGGTAGATAAACCAAGAAACTGTGCAAAACTGAGCGCATAAACCGAAAAAAATTTTCATTATTTTCGATTAACGCTCATAACCATTTGAAAGACAACAAAATAGGAAAAGACCGACACCCGAAAAATTTTCGGATATCGGCCTTCAATCACCGCTCGGTTTATGTCGGTTTATTTTCGGTTTATAATTTCGATGCCTCTTCGTGCATCCAGGCAGCGACGCTCTTGTGCATGCGCTGCTTGAAGGCGGTCCTGCAGCATGGTCAGCAGTGTGCCGACGAAGACGAGGAGCAGCGCCAGGCAGTCGATAGCGACGAGTAGCCCGTAAATCACCGAGCGGGTATCGTTCGAGTACGTGTAGAACAATATCCACCAGACGTGGACCAGGGCCATGATGCCGAATAAGGCCGCTGCCAGCGGCGCAGTCGTGCGGGCGGCAGGTAATTCGCGTTGGCGCTCGTTCCTGATGGGCTCTCTGAGCGGAGCCGTCTAACCAGTCGGAGCCATCGCCGTTTTGCTGCTGGAGCCATGTTCTACGTTGTAGTCGAGGAACACATCCCCGAAGCCTCCAGTGGCCAGCACTCCAATCTCAGCACCATCGGCTTTGCCATA
>JAILPA010000155.1 GCA_024690505.1 Prevotella sp. | reverse complement strand
GTGCGTCGGCGGTGAACGTTAGCGAGTGTTCCGATAGCTCTATGTAAATACCTCGCTGATGTATGGGGATGACAACCTCGCTGCGCCCGCCGATGTAAATGTAGACAAATCCGTTGCGGCTGTCGGACCGCGTGTTGGGGGTGGCAGCAATGGTCAGTGCGTGCTTTCCTGCTTCACCCTCCTTGGGGTCTACGTCGAGCCATTCGTAGGGGGTGTTGGCTGTCCATGCCACCTCGCTACTTACTTCCATCTGGTAGGTTCCGCCTACATTCTCAAACTCCAGCGTCCCCGTTGTCTCCGTCACTGGTGCACTGGCCTTTGCCTGTGTCACTTCTACCTGCTTGCTGATATGGCTACCGCTGATGGTCACCATGGCCTGCCGCTCATGGTCAGAGAGGTTCTCTTCAGTTCTTATCACTATGCCGTTTCGGTTAGCGGTGACATCGACGGTCATCCAAGCGGCATCTGTGGTAGCCGTCCACTCTATGTTCGACGTTATTCCGACGGTATTGCTCTGGGCGGCAGCAGTCAGGGCAACTGCCTCGTGCTCAACGGCGATGAAGGGGGTGATGCCTTGCTGTACCACTTGGATGTTCTGCACGCTGTCGGCAATGGTGACACAAACGGTTCCTTCTCGTGTGTCCTCCGAAGTGTTTTCCTCCGCACTGATGGTAAGGGTGGCACTGCCCGTGCCGGCCGCTGGGCTGACATGCAACCATTTTCCGCTATTGTCATTGCTCACGGCTGCCGTCCATTTACCATCTGTGTCTAACGTTACCTCTTGGCTCGACTCTTCGCAGCCGAACACTATCTGTTTGGCCAGGGCGGGAATGGTACGCCCTAACTGCTTGACGGCGACCTGCTGAAGCATTTCGGTGCCCTGGCGTCCCATGGTGAGTATGCCCTGCTTGTCTTGGCTGCCCCAGTAGTCGGCTACGCCGAGCATCAGTGTGCCATTGCCCGTTCCTGACATGGGGCTGACAGTGAGCCATGTCGGCTTCTCAATGACCGTCCATGAGGTGTTACAGCCTATCTGCAACTGACGTTCATTGGCGTTGGCAGTGAGTATGATGTCCTTGGGTGAGAGCGAGAGGCTGAGTCCGGCTTGTGTGACGGGCACTGTTGCCACTTGCGCTTCGCCAATGTTGAAATAAACAAAGGCACTGCGGCTGTTGACGCTGGTTGAAGCTTCTGCCGTCAGTTGTATCTGATTGGTGCCGTTCTGTCCGGAGGCTGGACTGACGGAGAGCCATGCCTCCGATGTGGTGGCTGTCCAGGCCACCTCTGAGGTGACTGTCAGGCCCAAGCTCCCGCCTGCTGGTGTGGTCTCTATGGCCGCAGGCTCCACCTTTGGTGTTGAGGCGCGAGCCTGTAAGATGTTGAGGGTAGTAGTGATGCCGCCGCCGGCGAGTGTCACCTTCGCACTACGGCTTGAAGTGGTAAGGTTCTCTGTTGCCATGAGCACAAGCGACAGTCCGTCAGCCTGTAGCTGTGTGGTAAGCCAATCGGCGGCATCGTTCTGCACTTCCAAATTCACATTGGTGCTGATGCCTACCATGATACTGCCCTGCGACGCAGTGAAGGCGATGTCGTTCTGTGCCGGGTGGATGTAAGGTATGGCGTGGCTCTGGGTGACTGCCATCTGACGCGAATAGCTGAACTGGGCATCCGTGCTCTGAAAGGTGAATACACTGGTACGTATGTCGCTGCCGCTGGTGTTCTCAGTAGCGACTACGGTAACAGTGGCATCGCCGTTGCCCGAAGCGGGTGACAGTGTGAGCCACTCCTGGCTTATACCCGTGAACTGCCAGGGTGTGGTTACAGACTCTACGCTTACATCTTTGCTGAGCTCGCTACTGGAGGCAAACGTCACATGGTCGGTGTTCAGATGCAGGTAATGCCCGATTAAGGCTGGTGTGTAGCCGTTGCCGCCAGGGAATGTGTTCTCGTCGGTACATGCGCCGAGGGCGAGCAATGCTGCAGCCAATACTATATTATAGTAATGTGTGTTCATGTGTTGATGCTTGTAGTTAGAAAAAGATGGTCAGTCCGGCACGCAGGTTGAATCCGGTGGCCCATCCCTTAATCTTGGATGAGAGTGGTTCGAGCAGCTTGTAGTTGTCGCCTTTCTGCACGGGGAAAGCTGCCTCCGGCGTGGCGAAGATGCCAATGCCGGAAGCTATGGCGTAGTCGGCACGGATGCCTGCGGTGGCACTGACTGCACTGGACTTCGAGTCGGTGGCACTGAGCTGCAAGAGGGATGCTCCCGCCTGTGGCGTGAGCCTGAGGCGTGTGCCCATGACGATGCCGTAGCCGGCGCGAAGGGTGATGACCGTGGGCTTGTATTGGCAGAGGCGTGGGCGCTGGGCGTCGCCGCTGGTGTAGTTCCAGTAGATGTCCTCGCTTTTGGCCAGTCCGAGTGTGTAGCCAGCCTCAATGTTCACATTGCTAATGTATGCGCCGATTGTGCCCTCTGCTCCCATGAGACTGCCCGCCTGGAATCCTGTTTGCAGGTAGAAGCAAAATGGCTTCTGGTATTGCTTGTCCATGTGCAGGGTGACCTCCGGATGTGAACTGTCAAGGTGGATGTGGCGGGCAAAGTCATGCCATCCATTCTTGACAAGGAGGATGTCGTAGTCGCCGCTGACCATGTCGGCGGTGTAAGGTGTCTGGCCCAAACGTTGGCCGTCGATGGTGAGTTCTGCGCCGGCGGGTTGGCTCTTAATGGTCATGCGGGCCATGTCGCTGAGGGCGATGTCGACAGGTGTAACGGTCTGCTCCTTGATGTCGAAGGTGAGACTCTCGCTCTTGTGGTTCTTCAGGTGCAACTCTAAGCGGTGGCTGCCAATGATGAGACTTTCAACGGTGAGGGGCGTGGTGCCACGCTCCTGTCCGTCAACGACGACACGTGCGCCCAAGGGCTGTGTGGTCACCTGCAGGATGCCGGTGATGGGCGTGGGCGGCGTGAGGCGGTAGGTCTGCGGCTGGTTCTCCACCACAGTGATGGTTTGCGTAACGGCTTTGTGGCACTCCTGCCGGCACTCCACGGTGTACTGCCCTGCGCGCAAGTCGCCGTTCCACTGCCGACGGCCTTTCATTTCACCATTGACATAGATGTCAGCGTCGACATCTACGCTGAGGGTGACGGTGGCGAAGTTGGCCTTCAAAGTGATAATCTCCACGTGCGTCTTGTTAGCTTCCTTCAGGGTGACGATACCCTCTGAGGTATGGTAGTTCTCAGCCATGACCTGATAGGTGTAGGAACCAAGGGGCAGCGACTTGGCTAACTGTCCGTTGGCATCAGCATCGCCCAGTTTCTCCTGCCGTCCGCCTTGCGGGGTAATCATCACCGTTGCGCGTGACGAGATGGGCTGGATGTTGAACTGTAGGATTTGCTGGTAGACGGGTGCGGCCGAGAGTTGCAGCATCAGCTCGTAGGTGTGGCCACCTCGAATGGTGGTGCGCAGGTCGTAGTTGGTCAGCTGCTGGTAGCCCGAACGGTTGATTGTGACGGTCTTGGCGTTCTGCTGCACATAGAGCCACAGTTCATCATCGACGCTTTCCACTACGCGATGATCGAGCATACCGAAGTCGAAGCTGAACACTCGCAGGTCATCATCGGGGTTGGTGGAGCGCACCTTCACAATGGCAAAGGGATTGCCGTCTTCGTCAAATTGACGGTAAGGCGGCTGGTTAGCAGCTGTGGCACGCGGGTCTTCACGGAAACTGACCACGCTAAATTTAGGCTTTGCCGTCTGCGCCTCAGCACAAAGAGGTAGTAGCAGAAACAATAACCGAAGCAGGAAAGAGAATCGTCTCTTCATCGTTGCGAAAAACCAATCCCCACCTCAGAACCGGAATGTATTTGTCTTTAGGTTTGCTATGGCTGCATATCATACAAAAAAGGCGCAGGTGTTTGTTTCTTCTGCCCATCCTGGCACCTTGGGCCTTCGCATTGCCTCACCACATAGGATAGACAACGCAGTTAGCCCACGCCAGTACGAACCATATCAATAAAGAATATATACGCACTACGCAGACATCTCGGTTGTCATCTGCCTGCTGTGGCTATGAAGTTGCGAGGTTCAAGGTGCACAACGACAGACGTTCGAAAACGTCTTTCTCAATAATATGACCGCCCGCTCACCCATGTGGGGCTAACAAGCGATAATGCAAAGGTAGGGGAAATAAACAAATCTACCAAACTTTTTGACAGATTTTTTTATACGTTTTAGGATGACAGGTTGTTAGAACGATGATAAACATCGGGAATGTCACTCAAGTTTTGGAAGTAAACTAACTGCTCTGTCCCCGTGTCTTTAAGAACAAAAAACTACAAAAATCATACAAAAACCAATTTTAGGTATTTATTTTAGTCCGATTTTGGGAGTTGTTGTCCTTTAAAAACCTGATGCGTCGATATGAGTTTACTTTACTTCCAAAACTTGAGTGATTACTTTCCTGTGAGGAAGCCGGTGGTGCGTTCAGGCGAGAACAGTTCCCATAGCGAGGCTACGGTCCAGCCTGGAGCGAAGATGTCATTGTAAAATCCCTTGCCGTTGCGGCCGTAGTCCCACTGCGTGTGCTGCACCACTTCTGGGTTGAAGCCCGGCACGCCGATGCCACAGAGTCTCTCCGCAGTAGGCAGCAACTGTGTGAGGGATGAGCGGATAACATCGTAAATCTGCGCAAACTGTTGCTCGCCAGTCTCTTGTGCG
>JAILPA010000154.1 GCA_024690505.1 Prevotella sp. | reverse complement strand
CCATGCGGGGGGAACGCCATGCGGCTTGCTATCAAGCGAACAGGGCGGTAGCCGCTCCCCTCCCATCGTAGGGGAGGGGCAGGGGTGGGGTCGGTAACTTATTCACAATCATAATAGTAGCAGCTTTAGAAACTTGAATAAAATAATTGTACTTTGCTGATTATTCACTATATTTGCATCGTCATTCTGAAAGGAACGGCATACATTGATGAGAGCGATTAAGCTTTGACCCGTCTGAGAACCAGGATAATTCAAGTGATAAGGAAAAATTTTGAAAATGACAGACAATGAATAAAAACTTCAAACTATATCAACAAACCCAATTCTAACAACTATGAAACAAAACATTCTAAGAGGATTCGTTCCTATGATGGCAGTTTTCATGCTGCTCGCTATTTGGCCGGCAAACGTCAATGCCAAAAAGATTAAGTACAGCGAACAAATTATTTATAATGGAAAAGTTGATTCTAACGATCAACCTAATGGAGAAGGTACACTAACTGCTACATACGGAGAATATAAGGATGTCTTGGAAGGCATTTTTGAGAATGGTGTGGTTCGTGATGCTACTTTGCGTATGAAAGTGTTTGATAAGAAATATGAATTTCTTGAGTATCACGGTATTGTTGATTTCGCAATAACAAACGACAATACATCTGTCAGTTATACATTAAGAGAGGGAACAGCCAATTGCGAAATAAAAAAACAAGGTAAATACAGGATATACCCTTCAAATTATAATTTGATCATTACACCTGATGATTTGTTACGTATGGATATAACCTATGATGCTTCGAAATGTAATGTCCAGATCAGTAGCATATCCAGATGGTTCAATCATAAGATTCCAACAGATGTGTATAATTTCAGGGCGGGAAGTCGTCAACGTAGCACCTATTCCGATGAATATCAATGGATTGTTGATTCTTATCTCTTTGGTCAAGTGGAACGCATGAAGCTTAAAGAGAATAACATCAAAAGTATAAAAAGTAAAACAACACTAAACTTTAATGACACTTTTGACTTAATTCCTGACGAAAATCCATTAGTAAGGATAGAATGTGACAAAGGCATTACTCTGCAAAGTCACAATGATACCGTTTTACTGTCGTTCTCCAATGGTGACTATGCCAAATACAATTCTAAGAACGGTACAATCTATTCGCTTAAAAAGACATATGATGACGGTGTCCTTGAATGCGTAAAGACAGGAGTTATAACCTTTAAGGACAACAAAACCTCAAAGACTGGCATAGCAGTTTTGTCACTCTTAGGTTATGGATATGATAAATACAAATATGCCCATATCCAATCAAACAACATTATTGAGACTGGCTGCGGTAAAGGAGTGGAACGGAATATTAACATCGTTGGACCAGAATTTCTGAAGAACAATAATGCATGTGTGTTTTATGGCAAGGCTGGTGAAGTCATTGACAAAGTAATCAATGAAGACCCGAAAGGCTATTTTGATTTGGGAATGGCACTTAACGATGCGGGGGATGTTGAAGATGCAAAGCATTGGATAGATGAAGCAGTTAAGAAAGGACTGCCAGAAGCGAAGAAATACATTGCAGAACAAGAGGCCAAGACCGAGGAAGAAATGCACAGAAAGCTCGAAAACTATCATGCCCACATGGACGGAAGCGGTGTGTTCTACGTCAATCGCATGGAAGAGACAGAAAGTGGGCTAAAGGGCTCCAACCTTATCAGCCTTGGACTATGTTATCAGTTCGGATATGGCATTGACAAAGATCTTTCCAAAGCATTCGGCTATTACAAGGATGCCTTGGAAAGCAATGACGACGAAGTCAAAGCCTGTGCTAATTTGCTGCTTGGTATGTGCTATTGGAAAGGTGAAGGAACCACAAAGAACCAGACACAAGCCTTCAAAGAATTCTCTTCATACACCAACTTTTCAACAAGTCATTGGAGCGGCTTTGAAGACATCATTCCCCGATGGATTCCACGTGCACTTAACAGTTTGGTAAAGCCTAAAGAAATGCTGGCCTACAAGCACTATTATCATGCACAATGTTATGAACAAGGCATTGGCACTCAAAAATACCTGGAGGAGGCCATCGGATTCTATGCCGCAGCCATACAATATGCAGACATTGCCGATGCTTATTACAAACTAGGCTATTATACAGAAAAGGGAAAATTTGCACAATTGGCATACGGTCTCCCTAACAGAGAATATGCAAAACAATTATACAGGAAGGCAGCACAATTAGGTGACAGCAGAGCAATACAGGCATTAAACCGCATGTAGTTTTGCCCGTGTGTGACCCCATGATAATTCAGGTATTTCCCTTATTCACACAAAAAATAGACATTGGAGCAATTTGAATATTAGCAACAACGGTGAATCGAAGGATTTTTTGATCATTCCCGAAAATAGATAATCTTGGTGAATGTTCGCTGGCCATTAAGGATAGTTGTGTTAATGTTTACTGGAAAAACTCTTGTTTGGTGTTCGTGCCAAACAGGGTTTTTTGTTTTACAACAAAATAATGATGAAAAAGTTGGGGGAAATAAAAAAAATACTTATCTTTGCGGATAATTATGTGAAGGCGGCTACACTTAGTCCTTTTTACACCCAATGAGAGAATTCTTAAAACGTAAAAATATGGCTTTAGACAACACATTACTTTATTGCAGAAGTTGTAAGAGAAAAATTAACTCAGAGGCAAAAGTTTGTCCACAGTGTGGAGCAAAAGACCCATTCTATCTTATTGGATTGGGTAGAAAGATGTCTCTATTGTCATTTGTTATAGGACTCATTTTGGGTGTAGGCTTTGCAGGCGGTATTATAGCTGCATTTGGGACAAAAGATATTCTTTATTTGGTACTGGCTATTGCTGGCGGTATTGGTTTGTATCGATTAGGGGCAGTAATTGCTTTTTTTATCCTTCAAAGTGAAGCGGAAAAAATAAAAAAGGTTGTTGATAACGAATATGGATATAATTATAGTGATACAGAAGCAGTAGAAAAATGGAGAGAGTTATATGATAAAGCAATGACTCCTACATTAGAGAGAATTTTTAACTAAAATATTCCTACACTACTGTGCCTTTGGTCATTAAAAGAGGATGTGCCTATTTTGATACACCCTTATGTGATTTTTTTTTGCTTTACTTGACTAAACAGGTATTTATTCGGCCGTATAAAGACGTTTTTGTACCTTTGTGGCCAAATATAAGTGTGTAAGTATACGACTCCGTATGAAACAAATTGCTACGATAGTTCTATTTGTCCTGCTCGCATTCACAGGATGGGCAAAGAACGACCTTAAGCCGCGACTGGTGGTATGTACGGACATCGCGCCTGCCAACGTGGAACCCGACGATATGGAATCGATGGTGCGACTGATGGCGTATGCCGATTGTTTTGAAATAGAAGCACTCATCACAAGTGTAGGCTGGAACTGCGACCCATATCCGCTGGAGTGGCAGCAGTATCTGTTTCGCGTGATTACTGCCTATGCCAAGGATGTGCCGAACCTGATGAGGCGCTCTGGACAGAAGAAACACCTCTCACTCAAGAAAGAGAACGGCAGCCAGCAGATGGGCTACTGGCCGAGTGCGGAGTATATCACGAGCCGTGCTGTCATGGGCAGCATGTATGGCGGCATCCGCTCCATCGGCGAACGGAACGACTCGCCAGGTAGTGATTTGCTGATCCGGCTGGCAGACGAGGATGACCCGCGCCCCATCTATGTGGCAGCATGGGGCGGAGCAAATACCTTAGCACAGGCCATTTGGCGGGTAAAGCAGACGCGGAGTGATGACGAAGTGAAAAACTTCGTCCGGAAGTTCCGCCTCTTCACCATCACCGACCAGGATATGAAATATGATATGCGCATGAACCGCGCCTATAGTTCGCACATGTGGTTGCGCAAGGACTTTGCCGATGACCTGCAGTTCATCTGGGACGAGGGCGCGTGGCAGGAGCAATGTGAGCTGGGCAAGCGCCATTGGCAGCAACATCAGGACATGATTCAGGGCAAGGGTGCGCTGGGCAAGGAATATCCAACGTATAAATGGGGCGTTGAGGGCGATACACCGAGTTTCCTCTACGTGATGCCCAACGGACTGAACGATCCTGAAAACCCATATCAGGCTGGTTGGGCTGGCTATCACGAGCGCGGCCTCTGTGCCGATTCGCTCACCACGGCCTGGACCTCCTGGCAGGAACCTGTGCGTAGTATTTCTGTGGGCTATAAACGTCGCTTCTACCCTGACGAGCTCAATGATTTCTGTGCCCGTATGCAATGGGCCGCTGATGGCAAGGGCAACCACAATCCACGTGTCGCTATTCGTGTGCTTGGCGGGCAGACCGTCAAGCGCGCCACTTCCGTCGCCCCTCTCTGCATCACGGCAAAGGCAGGAGAGACCATCCGTCTCGATGCCTCAACGTCAAGCGATCCTGATGGCGATAGCCTCAGTTTTCTTTGGTGGCAACAACCGGAGATTGGCAGAACGAAAGTGACGATTGACCAGTCTGATCAGTCGATAGCAACCCTTCGCATTCCCGCAGGCGCAAAGGGCGACACCATCCATCTCGTCTGCGAAGTTCACGACGACGGCCCCTTCCGTCTCGTCGCCTTCCGCCGCATCATTATCAATATTCAATAAGTATTATGGCTAGTAGTACGGATTTTGTACAGTACATTGCCGACCAATGTGGTGGGGCAGGGGAGATAGTCACCAAGAAGATGTTTGGGGACTATGGTATCTATTGCGACGGGAAGATCTTCGGTCTTATTTGCGACGACTGCTTCTACCTGAAGCCGACGGAGGCGGGCCGACGGCTGCTGAGGGTGGTGGACTTGCGCCCGCCTTACAATGGGGCGAAGGACTACTTCTACGTGGCCGACGTGGATGACCGCGACTATCTCTCGATGCTTGTCCGCGAGACTTGCCGTGAACTGCCTATGCCTAAACCGAAGAGGCGGTGAATGCTCCAGAGGCGAACCGGAATGCGAGCGGGGGCGCGTCAGCGGGGCGCTCGGCCTCTGGTCGCTTGCTACCGAAGGGACGCAAGAATGGGCGCGACAGCAAGAATGGGCGTGCTTTTTTCTGGCGAATTCTTCTTTTGTATGGAAAGAATTTCGTAATTTTGCAGCGTGAACGAAGAGAAGACCCCATACAGCGTGCAGCCAAGCGGTGTGGCGCAGCCTACCGACAATGAGCTGGTGAAGCGTATAGCCGAGCAGAAATACGAGTACGGCTTTACTACCGATATCCATACTGACATCATCAAGAACGGCCTCGATGAGGACGTGGTGCGACTAATCTCACAGAAGAAGGGCGAGCCCGAGTGGATGCTCGACTTCCGTCTGCGGGCGTTCCGCTATTGGCGCGAACAGACTCAGCCCACGTGGGGCCATGTGCACGTGCCCCCTATTGACTATCAGGCCATCAGCTACTATGCCGACCCTACGGCTAAGCAGAAGGAGAAGACGATGGCTGCCGGTGGAAGTGCCATCGACCCTGAGCTGGAGAAGACGTTCGACAAGCTGGGCATCCCCCTCGAAGAGCGCCTGGCCCTGAGCGGCAACACCGCCGTGGATGCCATCATGGACTCGGTCAGTGTGAAGACCACGTTCAAGGAGAAACTGCGCGAGAAGGGCGTCATCTTCTGCTCCATAGGCGAGGCCGTCAAGGAGCACGGCGACCTGGTGCGCCAGTATCTGGGCACGGTGGTGCCCTATCGCGACAACTTCTTCGCAGCACTGAACAGCGCCGTCTTCAGCGACGGTTCGTTTGTCTACATTCCCAAGGGTGTGCGCTGCCCCATGGAGCTGAGCAGCTATTTTCGCATCAATGCCCGCAACACCGGCCAGTTCGAGCGTACGCTCATCGTGGCCGACGACGATAGCTATGTGTCCTACCTGGAGGGCTGCACCGCTCCTATGCGCGACGAGAACCAGCTCCATGCCGCCATCGTGGAGATCATTGTGAAGGACAGGGCCGAGGTGAAATACTCCACCGTTCAAAACTGGTATCCGGGCGACGAGCAGGGCCGTGGCGGCGTGCTGAACCTCGTGACGAAGCGCGGACTGCTGGCCGGCGAGGGCTCGAAGCTGTCGTGGACGCAGGTGGAGACGGGCTCGGCCATCACGTGGAAATACCCGTCGTGTGTGCTGAAGGGCGACAACAGCACGGCCGAGTTCTATTCGGTGGCCGTGACGAACAACTATCAGGAGGCCGACACGGGCACGAAGATGATTCACCTGGGGCGCAACACGAAGAGCACCATCATATCGAAGGGCATCAGCGCCGGACACTCCCAGAACTCCTATCGCGGACTGGTGCGTGCTGCCAGCACGGCTGAGAACGCCCGCAACTACTCCTCGTGCGACTCGCTGCTGCTTGGCAGCGACTGTGGCGCCCACACCTTCCCCTATATGGACGTGAACTGTCCTACGGCCGTCTTCGAGCACGAGGCCACCACCAGCAAAATCAGCGAAGACCAGCTCTTCTACTGTCAGCAGCGCGGCATACCTGCCGAGCAGGCTGTGGGACTGATAGTGAACGGCTATGCGAAAGAGGTGCTGCAGAAACTGCCCATGGAGTTTGCAGTAGAGGCACAGAAGCTGCTCAGTGTGTCGCTCGAAGGTACGGTGGGTTGAATTTTCTTTACATCGTATTTCTTTCAAAAAGGTAAGGACAGCTTTGAGGGTCGAAAAGTACCGCTTTTTCACCCTCAAAGCTGTCCTTTTCTGCCCTCAAAGCTGTCCTTTTCCAAAAACGCTGTTGCTTGGCTCTTTTTGTAAATTAGAATTTTCTTGACATTCTGTACCCTTCAGCGCCTGCACGTACTGCCACAGCTTGCGGTAGAAGGGGTGGCGGCAGAGGGTGTGGCGGTCGCCCAGTATGATGAGCTTCATGCGGGCTCGGGTGATGGCCACGTTCATCCGGCGCAAATCGCGCAGGAAGCCTATCTGGCCCTCATCGTTAGAGCGTACCAGGGAGATGACTATGATGTCGCGCTCCTGACCTTGGAAGCCGTCGACGGTGTTCACGCTGATGCTTCGGCGGAAGGGCTTCAGGCTCTCGTTCTTGCGCAGCAACTGGCGCAAGAGCTGCACCTGGGCACGGTAGGGCGAGATGATGCCTACGTCGATGCGCTCGTCCAGCAGTCGCGTCTTGCCGATGAGTTCGAAGTAGGCTTGCAGGGCGAGCAGGGTGAGACGGGCCTCGCCGGCGTTGAAACGTGAGGTGAGCGATGAGGAGTCGCCACTCTCGTTTTTCATCTCTTCCTTCTCGTCTTGCAGCAGCGACGTGTCAATCCACGTGATGGGCATGTCCAGGTCGAGTATACTGCGGTTTCGCACCTGCGGGGCGGCCACCATCTGGTTGTGGTAGAACCAGTCGCTGGAGAAGCGCATGATGTCTTCGTTCATGCGGTACTGCATACGCAGTAGGGTGACGACCTCGGGCTTGTGGTTGCAGATGCGCTCCATGAGGGTGCGGCCCAGTCCGCCCTTCAGCGCTTCGTAGCACTTCACCGTGGGCGGCAGCTGACAGTGGTCGCCGGCCAGGATGACGCGCGTGGCACGGCGGATGGGTATCCAGCAGGCGGCCTCGAGGGCTTGGGCGGCCTCGTCGATGAACAGCGTGCCGAACTTCATGCCGTCGAGCAGGCGGTTGGCTGACCCCACGAGGGTGCTGGCGATGACGTTGGCCTGGGCAAAGAGCTCCTGGTTGATGCGTATCTCAATCTCGGTGGCGCGGCTCTTCAGGCGGTCCATCTTCTGGTGCCACTGGTCGCTGCGTTTCTTCTGGCTGCGCAGCTCGCGTATGCCCTTGCGTATGGCCCACAGCTGTGGGTAGTCGGGATGGGCCTCGAAGCGGCGCTCGTAGGTGAAGGCCAGCATCTTGTCGTCCACGCGGATGGGGTTGCCTATGCGCAGCACGTTCACGCCGCGGTCGACGAGCTTTTCGGAGATCCAGTCAACGGCCATGTTGCTCTGTGCGCACACCAGCACCTGGGGCTCGCGCCGCAGCGTCTCGTAGATGGCCTCGACGAGGGTCGTCGTCTTGCCCGTTCCCGGGGGGCCGTGGACGATGGCCACGTCCTTGGCCCGCAGCACCTGGTTCACGGCGTGCTCCTGCGTGGCGTTCAGGTAGGGGAAGCCCATGTCGGGGAAGGTGTAGGTCTCGGCCCGCTGCCGGCTGTAGAACAGGTCGCGCAGGTAGCCCAGCCGCCCCTTGGCTCGCATGGTGCGCTCCAGGGCCTCGAACATCAGGCGGTAGGACGTCTCGTCGAAGCTCAGCTGTACGCCCGTCTGCCACCCTTCCGAGGAAATGAGGTCTCCTACCGGAAAGCCATCGGGTACACTGACGACCATGCGGTCGCCATCGACAAAGCTGACGGTGCCGTTGGGGGCAATGGGCACGGTGGACTCGGACTTGTCAGCGCCGGGGAGGGGGGTAACTGCCTGCCGGAAGAACTGCACGGGGCGCCCGAACTCGAAGTTGTGGTCGATGGGCTCTTCATCGGCAGGGGGCGCCGGGCGCATCACCTCCACACAGAGCTGGTTCAGCGAGTTGTAGTAGCTGCGGCTGATGCTGATGGGCAGCCATGCGTCGCCGCGGGCCACACGCCGCTGCATACCGATGGCATCGACCTTCTCCTGAAAGGTCTTCCGCTCTTCTTCATATTCCATCTGCAGCAACATCCGCTGGCGCTGGAGCTCCAGGATGGGCGATTCTGTGTCGTTCATAGGGGTGTGCAAAGGTGCTTGGTAGGGGGGGCTACTCGGCCAGGGCGGCGAAGAGCTTGTCGAGGGCTTCGTCGGCACTGGCGCTCTCGTTGAGCAGGGTGACGAACTTCGAGCCGATGATGGCGCCGGCGGCATTGTCGTGGGCGGCCTTCAACGTCTGGGCGTTGCTGATGCCGAAGCCTATCATGCGCGGATTGCGAAGGCGCATCTGGTCGATGCGGCGGAAGTAGGCCTGCTTGGCATCGTCGAAGCTCTTCTGGGCACCGGTGATGGCGGCCGAGGAGACCATGTAGATGAAACCGTCGGTGTGGTCATCGATGAAGCGGATGCGGTCGTCGGAAGTCTCGGGCGTGATGAGCATGATGACGCGGAGGTCGAAGCGGTCGGCCACGGGCTTCACCTGGGTGAGGTAGTCGTCGAAGGGAAGGTCGGGGATAATCATGCCCGAGACGCCCGCCTGTACTGCGTCGGCACAGAACTGCTCGATGCCGTAGTGGAGGATGGGGTTCAGGTAGCCCATGAGGATGAGGGGTATGCTCACCTCGTGCTTGATGGCTTTCAGCTGGGCCATGAGCCGCGAGACGGTCATGCCGTTCTTGAGGGCTTGGGTGGCGGCGCTCTGAATGACGGGGCCGTCGGCAAGGGGATCGCTGAAGGGAATGCCCACTTCGATGAAGTCGATGCCACGGCGTTGCATGGTCAGGATGACGTCGCCTGTGCCTTCCAGCGTGGGGCAGCCGGCGCAGAAGTAGAGCGAGAGGAATTTCTTGTCTGTCGGTCTGTCGGCGAAGAGCTTATTGATTTTATTCATAGTCGGATGGAATAATGGGAGTGGTGTGGGTGATTACGATAGCTGTGACAGGAAGCGGCGGATGGCGTCCACGTCTTTCACGCCCGGTTCGGTCTCGAAGCGCGAGTTGATGTCGATGCCGATACACATGGGGTGGCGGAAGGCTTTTACCCGCGCTGCGTCATCGGGACTGATGCCGCCAGAGAGGATGAAGGGCGTCGTGCCATCGTAGGCATCGAGCACGCTCCAGTCGAACTGCTCGCCGCTGCCGCCCACGGAGGGGCACTTGGTGTCGAAGAGGAAGTAGTCTGCGCAGTCGGCATAGTCGCGGTATGCCGCAATGTCATCGCGGCACCCCACACTGATGGCCTTGATGAACTTCACGCCAGGGCGGATGTCGGGGTCGAGGGTGCGCATGAGGTTGCGAATCAGCGTGGGGCTCTCATGGCCGTGCAACTGAACAATGTCGAGCTGGAAGTTCACCACACGCGTGACGATGTTCTGCGGCATCTCGTCTACAAACACGCCAACGCGCTTGTATTGGCCTTCGGCGGCCGACCACTGGTCGTCGGTGCGGTCGGGAATGATGCCGGCATAGGTGGGAATCATCGTCACGTTACGCGGCGACTTGTCCCAGAAAATCATCCCGATCCAGTCCACTCCCAGCTTGGCAACCTGGCGGATGTTGTCGCCGTCGCGCATACCACAAACTTTCACCAGGGGGCGTGTCTGCTTATGCTCAGCAGAGTGCAAACGGTCTTGACTCTGTTCTCTCTTATTCGTAGCTGTTACTATCATAATTGCTCAATAAATTGTTTTAATGCTTTGCCCGGGTCGGGGGCCTTCATAAATGTCTCACCGATGAGGAAGCCCCGGAAGCCTGCCTGCCGCAGCTCGCGGATGGTCTGCGGGCTGCTGATACCGCTCTCGCTGATGAGGAGAGGTACCCTCTTGCTCCCCTTGAAGGGGGAGGGCCTGTCCCCTCCCTGCAGGGAGGGCTGGGTTGGGTTTTCTGCCGCTTCGCTACCTTCAGGGGCGGTAATTCCGGCGATGGCGCGGAGCTTCTCGGCGAGCAGGAAGGAATTTTCCACGTCAGTGACGAAGGAGCCGAGGTTGCGGTTGTTGATGCCGCAGAGGTCGGGCTGCAGCTCGGCGTATTCCAGTTCGCCCTCGCTGTGCATTTCCAGCAGCACCTCCAGACCCAGCCCGTGGGCCTTCTCCATGAGCGCCTGGCACTCCTGCTTCGTAAGGCAGGCCGCAATCAGCAGCACCGCTGATGCTCCGCAAAGAGCCGCCTCGTAGAGCTGCATCTCATCGATGACGAAGTTCTTGTAGAGCACGGGCAGGGTCACCCCCGACAGCCGGGCCTCAGTAATAAAACGATCGTGACCGCCGAAATATTGTCTGTCGGTCAGAATACTCAATGCCGCGGCGCCGTTCTGCTGGTACGACAGGGGGATGACGTCGGCCCGGCCCTCCTCCTTGATCCAGCCCTTTGAGGGGGAGCGACGCTTGAATTCGGCAATGATGCCGCTCTCACTCCGTAGCAGGGCCTCGCGTAGCGATGGTTTCTTTGCCCGCATGGCGGCCAGTTCCTCGCGCTTGGTGGCTATAATTTGTTCTAAGATGTCTTTCATAACGTTTGGTTGTTGCCCCTGCCACAATAGCGGAGCCTGTGTGGTTAGCTGTTGAGCTCTACGAACTTCTTGAAGGTGCGGAGGGCACTGCCGCTGTCGATGCTCTCGCGTGCGATGGCAATGCACTCCTCGATGCTCTTCCGCCCCTTCTCAAGCACCTGAATGCCGAAGGCGGCATTGGCCAGCACGATGTTCTTTTGGGCAGGGAGGGCGCGGTTCTCGAGTACCGCGTCGAAGATGGCGGCAGCCTCCTCTTCCGTTGCTCCCCCCACCAGCTCTTCGGGCTTGGCAATGTCGAAGCCCAGGTC
Source organism: Prevotella sp. (assembly GCA_024690505.1). GTDB lineage: Bacteria > Bacteroidota > Bacteroidia > Bacteroidales > Bacteroidaceae > Prevotella. The sequence goes on along the minus strand of JAILPA010000154.1, from coordinate 4,695 downwards.
TTGGGGCGCGAAGATGCGCTCGTAGCTGAAGGTGGGGGCGTCGGTGCTGTCGCCGCACTGTGAACCGATGCCTACGGTGACTTTGAAGTTGCCCGTCAGTGAGATCTCGTCATAGCCGTCGATGCTGTTGACGATGCCATAGTCAATGCCGAGCTTCTGGTAGACCGCATGGTAGAGGCGCATTTGGTCGAGGTTGGCCACGCCGAGGAGCTGACATCTGGGCTGACTGGGGTTGACGAGCGGCCCCAGGAGGTTGAAGATGGTGGGGAACTGCAGCGCCTTGCGTATGGGGCCCACGAACTTCATGGCCCGTGCGAAGAGCTGTGCGTGCAGGTAGACGATGCCCGCCTCGTTGAGCGAGCGGTTCAGCCGGTCGATGTTGTCGGTGAACTTGATGCCGTGGTGCTGTATGACGTTCGACGCGCCGCTGACCGATGTTGCTGCATAGTTGCCGTGCTTAGCCACCTTATAGCCAGCGCCGGCAATGACGAAGCAGCTGGTGGTAGAGATGTTAAACGTGTTCTTGCGGTCGCCGCCCGTTCCCACCACGTCGATGTAGCGGTCGGCATTCAGGATGGCGGGTACGCCCGTCTCCAGTATGCCGTCGCGGAATCCCAGCAGCTCATCGACCGTCACGCCGCGCATCTGCAGGGCCGTCAGCAGGGCTGTAATCTGTTCCGTCGGGAACTCGCTCTGGGTGATGCCAATCAGGATGTTCTTCATTTCTTCACGGGACAGTTCCTCGTGGTTCAGCATCCTGTTCAGGATGTCTTTCATTGTTTGTTTAGCCATATTGATATGTCGTTATGTTGATGATTCTTTACTCCGTCTGTGCTCATCTATAGGAACAGCCAGTTCTGCAGCATCTTCCGCCCGTCGGGGGTGAGCACGCTCTCGGGGTGGAACTGTATGCCGCGTACGTTCAGCTCGCGGTGGCTCAGGGCCATGATTTGCCCCTTGTCGCTCTCGGCAGTCACCTCCAGGCAGCTGGGCAGTCCCTCCTTCGCCACCACCCACGAGTGGTAGCGTCCGACGGTGATGTTTCGCTCCATGCGCGAGAAGAGGGGGTCGTCGGCAATGATGTGGCATGGTGTGGCCACTCCATGGAACACTTCGCTGAGGTTCTCGAGCTTGGCGCCAAAGACCTCGCCGATGGCCTGATGCCCCAGACAGACGCCGAGGATGGGTTTGCGGCCGGCGTATGTACGGATGACGTCGAGCAGGAGTCCTGCCTCGGAGGGGATGCCCGGTCCTGGCGAGAGGATAATCTTGTTGAACTGCTCGAGGTCTTCGAGCTGGAACTGGTCGTTGCGCACTACGGTGACCTCCGCGCCCAGTTCCTTCACTAAATGACTCAGGTTGTAGGTAAACGAGTCGTAATTGTCGATGATGACTATTTTCATTGTTTTGTCTTACATTTGTTCTGCCATAAATATCGCCTTCCTTAATGCGCCGAGTTTGTTGTTCACCTCCTGCAGTTCGTACTCCACGTCGCTCTTTGCCACGATGCCGCCTCCGGCCTGGAACCAGAGTTCGCCGTTGCGCGATACGAATGTCCTGATGGTGATGGCCTGATTCAGCGAGCCGTCGAGCCCGATGATGCCGATGCATCCTCCGTAGGCTCCCCGGTTGTGGGGCTCGTATTCCGATATGAGCTGCATGGCCCGGACCTTGGGCGCCCCCGATAGTGTGCCGGCTGGGAAGGTGTCGATAAATGCCTTGATGGGGTCGGCGTCTTCGTCGAGTTCTCCGCTGACTCTCGACACCAGGTGTATGACGTGCGAATAGTACTGCAAATCCTTGTAGAAGTCGACCTTCACGTGGTGGCAGTTGCGGCTCAGGTCGTTTCGGGCCAGGTCTACCAGCATGACGTGCTCGGCGTTCTCCTTGGGGTCGTTGCGCAGGTATTCCGCACCTTTGCGGTCGGCCTCCGGGTCGCCGGTGCGCCTGGTAGTGCCGGCTATGGGGTCGATGTAGGCACGAAACCTTGCGCTGTCACCCTCCGAGGGGGTGATGGCCTCTATGCGGCAATGCGTCTCTGGCGACGAGCCGAAGATGCGGAACCCTCCGAAGTCGAAGTAGAACAGATAGGGCGAGGGGTTGATGCTGCGCAGGGCGCGATAGAGCTTGAAGTCGTCGCCCTCGAACTTCTGGATGAAGCGGCGGGACAGTACGATCTGGAACACGTCGCCTCGCAGACAGTGCTGTATGCCTCGGCGTATGTTGGCCCTGTGCTCGTCGTCGGTCAGGGTGCTGGTAGTGTCGCCCACGGGGTGGAAGTCGTAGGCCTTCACGCTCGACTTGTTCATCGCCTTGAGGATGTCGGGGATAACAGACCCCACGTTCGCCCCCCCTTGAGGTGCGTGGCGTTCATTGCTGCATCCGCTGGGTATGGGGCCGGCAAGCTCCACTACCTTCAGCAGGTTGTTGTGATGGTCGAACACGATGACCACCTTATATAAGATGTAGAGCACATCGGGAGCGTCGTTCTTGGCCTGCGTCTCGTCTTTCACTGCAATGTTCTCGAAATAGCGCACGGCATTGAAGCTGGTGTATCCGAAGAGTCCGCAGACATCGGCGTCCTTTCCGCTGACCTTGATGCGGTCTATCAGGGCATGTATGGCGTCGGCCGCTCCGTAGAGGGCATCTGTCTCGTGCTTCATGCTTGCGTCCCCATCCTTGCGTCCCTCCGGTAGCAAGCAACCAGAGGTCGAGCGCCCGCTTTGCTCGCCTACCCGTAGCCTCATTCCCGAGCTTTGCTCGCCTACCCGTAGCCTCATTCCCGAGCTTTGCTCGCCTACCCGTAGCCTTTCGTTGCTCCCGTCGGGGAAAGAGATGGTGGCGATGCCGTGCCCGATGGCCACGCTGGCGATGGGGTTAATGCCGATGAACGAGCGTGAGTTGTTGGCATCGTGATAGTCGGAACTCTCCATCAGTGCGCTCTGCGGATAGAGGTCGCGCAGCCGCATGTATACTCCCACCGGTGTGTAGAGGTCGGCCAGGATGGTCTGGCTGGTTGTGGTATAGTTAAAAGTTTCCATATTCCTTTGCCATTTCCTTGTTTTTCAAATACGTTTCCACATCCTTGTCGCCGCGTCCGCTGACGGTGAGCACCACCACATCGTCCTTTCTGAACGCGAGCTTCTTCAGCGCCGCGATGGCGTGAGCACTCTCTATGGCCGGTATGATGCCCTCCATGCGTGTCAGCTCGTAGCCGCCGTAGATGGCCTCGTCGTCGTTGATGCTCAGCACCTGCGTGCGTCCCTGCCGGGCCATGTTGCAGTGCATGGGGCCCACACCGGGATAGTCGAGTCCGGCCGAGATGGTGAATGCCTCCTGAATCTGTCCGTCCTCGTCCTGCATCACCAGCATCTTCGCTCCGTGCAGTATGCCCACCGTGCCGCGGTGAATCGTTGCTGCGGTGTAGTCGGTGTCCCATCCGTGTCCGCCAGCCTCGGCCAGCACTATCTTCACGCGCTCGTCGTCCATGTAATGGTAGATGGTGCCGGCAGCATTCGAGCCCCCGCCAATGCACGCCACGAGGTAGTCGGGGTAGTCGCGCCCAATTTTTTCCTGTAGCTGCCACTTGATCTCCTCCGAGATGGTGCTCTGCATACGTGCCACGAGGTCGGGGTAGGGGTGTGGGCCCATGGTTGAGCCCACGATGTAGAACGTGTCGGCAGAATGGCAGCACCAGTCGCGTATGGCCTCGCTGCACGCGTCCGAGAGCGTCATGTTGCCTGTCCTCACGGGGTGCACCTCGGCACCGAGCATCTTCATGCGTTCCACGTTCGTGTGCTGGCGCTCCACGTCGGTGGCACCCATGAATACCTCGCACTGCAGCCCCATCAGCGCACACACCGTGGCCGTGGCTACACCATGCTGACCAGCACCTGTCTCGGCGATGATGCGCGTCTTGCCCATCTTCTGTGCCAGCAGGATCTGTCCCACGGTGTTGTTGATTTTGTGGGCCCCCGTGTGGTTCAGGTCTTCGCGTTTCAGGTATAGCTGGCATCCGTAGTGCTCGCTCATGCGGCGTGCGAAATACAGCGGCGACGGACGGCCCACGTAGTCCCTGAGCAGCGCCCGGTACTCCTGTTTGAACGACTCGCTCTCGATGATGGGCCTGTAGGCCTGCTGCAAGTCCTTCACGCACTTGTAGAGAATCTCTGGCACATACGCTCCGCCGAATTCCCCGTAAAATCCTTTCTCGTCAACTTGATACTTACTCATATATTGTTCGTTTTTGTGGTTGTTTCTTCTTGCTTGCTGTCTTCCGGCCGCCGCCGGCTAAACTAATAGCGGAGGCTCGCCGCAGTCGCGACGAGCCTCCGTTCTATTCTTCTGGTGAACACAAACAGCTCAGTGCCTCGCGACCGTTATCGTCTCGAGCGCCACCACCATGCGTATGCGTTCATTCCCTGTTTCATTTTGCGTTGAAATAACAATTCGGCGGCAAAAGTACGCTTTTTCTTTCAATCCGCCAAACTTTTTGCCAATTATTTTTCGCTTTTCTGTATTTTGGGGTTGTTCTCTTGGTGTTTTGTTATTATATTATTCATGTTTCTAAAGCTGCTACTATTATGATTGTGAATAAGTTACCGACCCCACCCCTGCCCCATTCCCGAGCATAGCTCGCCTACCCGTAGCCTTTCCCCTACGATGGGAGGGGAGCGGCTACCGCCCTGTTCGCTT
>JAILPA010000125.1 GCA_024690505.1 Prevotella sp. | reverse complement strand
AGAGATTCCGACTTCATTTCTCATTTCTCATTCCTCAGAATCCCTACCCGTAGCCTTTCCCCTTGAAGTGAGGGGAGAAGGGCGGGGCATTGTTGGTCAGCTATTTTAGTTTAGCTGTCAGCTATTCAAGTTTCTAAAGCTCCAAATTACCCCAAAGAATGATTTAATTATTCACAATCATAATAGTAGCAGCTTTAGAAACTTGAATCAGCTATTATAGTTTCAGTGGATATCGATTTTAGTTTTAGCGTGCAGCAATCATGATGAATCTTGGAATCGGCTTTCCGTTCCTACACAATGGGAAGGGAGATGCCGCAGATTTTCTGGTAGACATCCAGAGCATAGACATCGGTCATGCCGCTGATGTAGTCGATGACGGACATGATGCGCGTCTCAAGGTTTTCGTTGCCGATGTCGTACTGACTGCTGACGCGCCCTATGAGCTGCTGCGAGTAGTAACGGTCGGGATGCTCGATAGCCTCGACCATGAGCTCCATCAGTGTGGCCATGATGCGATAGCCCGACAGTTCCACGTCGAGCACAGGACGGCTCTTGTAGATGCGGGCCTTGGAGATAGCGGCACAATGGGCGTAGGCCGCGTTGCAGGGTGGGGCGATATGGTCGATGAGCGAGCCCTTGAAGCTGCCCTGCATGATGTCATCCTCGTGGTCAAGGAAGGTGTGCACACATTCGCTTTCAAGCTTGTTGATGACGCAGGCCCTCAGGTACTGAATCTTCTCGTTGGGGTCGGTCAGTTCTTCGTCGCTGATGCGGCTTAAAATGCGGTTTTTACCGATTTCATCGAAGAACGAGAGCATCAGACTGACCGTCTCGTCGAAGCTGAGTATCTTCAGTTTGTAGGCATCCTCGAGATCCATAATCTCATAGCAGATGTCATCGGCCGCCTCCACCAGATACACCAGTGGGTAGCGGGCCCATTTGTCGGGTTCCATCATGGGGATGTTCAGCTTCTGGGCCACCTGTTCGTAGGCCTGGCGTTCAAAGTTGAAGAAACCAAACTTGTTCTTCTTAGTGGCCTGCAGCGACGGCCAGGGATATTTCACAATGGAGGCCAGCGTGCTGTAGGTCATGGCAAAACCGCCCTGGCGACGCCCCTTGAAGCTATGGGTCAGCAGGCGGAAGGCATTGGCGTTGCCGTCGAACCGCGTGATGTCGCTCCAGAACTCAGGACTCACACGGCTCTGCAGCGATGCGCCTGCACCCTCGGAGAAAAAGGTCTGGATAGCCTTCTCGCCGCTATGGCCGAAGGGTGGGTTGCCCAGGTCGTGGGCCAGGCACGCCGTGGCCACTATCTGGCCTATCTCGGGTACTAACGTACCGATGAAATCGGGATTTTTTGCGCAAATTGCACGTGCCACGTCGTTGCCCAGCGACATGCCCACCGAGGCCACTTCGAGCGAGTGGGTCAGTCGGTTGTGCACAAAGATGCTGCCCGGCAGGGGGAATACCTGGGTCTTGTTCTGAAGGCGGCGGAAAGGAGCCGAGAAAATCAGGCGGTCGTAGTCGCGCTTGAACTCGGTGCGGTCGTCGTGACGCTCGGCGTGGCGATGCTCCTGGCCAAGGCGGCAGTTGGAAATCAGTTCAGTCCAATTCATGTTTCGTAGCAATTATACTTATATAAGCTACAGACCCCAGCCCCATTCTTGCGTTCCCTCCGGTAGCAAGCGACCTAAGGTCGAGGGCCCGCTGTCGCGCCTACCCGTAGCCTTATCTCCTTAAAGGGAGGGGATACTCGCTGAAGCATGTCAGCACTCCCCTCCCTTCATGGGGAGGGGCTGGGGGTGGGGTCTGTATTGTTATTTTTGCTTTCGATTAACGAAAACTCAACTGCAAAATTAAGGAATTTCTGCGAAAAAAACACAATTTAGCATTAAAAATGTCGTAGTTTCACGGGAAATTGCTAATTTTGCACCGATTATGCCCAAGAATTTGTACATTAAATCAATGAATCCGGAATGAAAATAAAGATAATCAACCGCAGTCAGAACCCAATGCCGAGCTATGCCACGTCACAGAGCGCGGGCATGGATCTTAGGGCCAACCTCAGCGAACCAGTGGTGTTGAAACCCCTGGAGCGACGGCTCATTCCCACAGGCCTCTTTATGGCTCTGCCTGCCGGCTACGAAGCACAGGTGCGACCACGCAGCGGACTGGCTTTGAAGCATGGCATCACCGTGCTGAATACGCCGGGAACCATCGATGCCGACTATCGCGGTGAGGTGGGCGTGGTGCTGATAAACCTGTCGAACCAGGATTTTACGGTGAACAACGGCGAGCGTATCGCACAAATGGTCATCGCCAAGCACGAAACGGCCGAAATCATCGAAGTGGAAACACTCGATGAAACCGAACGCGGTGCTGGCGGATACGGTCATACCGGCGTGAAATGAGAATGATGAAAAGAATTGTCTCCATATTGGCCTTCGCGTTTGTCGCACTGCTGGCATCGGCACAGTCGGGTGTGCGGGAATACGATGTGCTATTCCACGAAGCCATGCTGCAAAGACAGAAAGGCAACCAGGACGCCGCTTTCGACCTACTGAACCGCTGCCGCGAACTGTGTCCGCAGGCTTCCGAGACGTATTTCTTCCTAGCTGCTTACTACCAAGAGCTGAACATGCCGAAGCTGGCCCTGGAGAACTATGAGCGGGCGGCACAGCTGAGTCCGGCCAGCACCACCTACATGGAGACGCTGGCGAGGTCGTATATCACTGCCGAACGCTATAAGGACGCCATCAACGTGGTGGAGCAGATGTACGAGGCCGACAAGAGCCGCGACGAGCTGCTGAGTGTGCTCTACCGGCTTTATCTGCAAGAAGAGGACTATAACAAGGCCATCTCGGTGCTCGACCGCCAGGAACTCATTGACGGTAAGACCGAGACGAACTCGCTGGCAAAAAGCAGGCTCTACATGGAGATGGGCGACAAGGAGCGGGCATTGGGCGAGGTGGAGGCTCTGGCCAAGCAATATCCCAACGACCTGAGCTACCGCACCATCTATGCCAATACGCTGATGCTCAACGACAGGCACGAGGAGGCCTTCAGCATCCTGCAGGAAGTGCTCAGCGAAGAGCCAGGCAACGTCAGGGCACAGCTGGTACTGAGAAACCTGTACATCAACGAGGGCGATGAAGCGGCTGCCGACTCGGTGAACCATGCCATCCTGATGAACCCGCGAACCGCCGTCGACGACAAGGTGGCGCAGTTGAGGCAGATCATCTTCGAGAGCGAACAGCAGCAGGGAGACAGCACAAAGGTGCTGAACCTCTTCAACGACATTCTGGCGCTGCCCAACCCTGACCCCGACCTGGCAGAGATGAAGGCAGCATACATGGACTTAAAACAGATGCCGCGCGACACGGTAAGGAGTGCCTTTGAATACGTGCTGACAATTGCGCCAGACAGGGCCTCCTCACGACTGCACCTGGTGCAGATGGCATGGGAGGACGGCAACAACCAGCGCGTCATCGACCTGTGCAAGGACGCCAGGCAGTATAACCCTGAGGAAATGGCCTTCTACTACTATCAGGGCATGGCCTTCTACCGGCAGGAAGATACCGACAACGCACTGGAAGCCTTCCAAAACGGCATCAGCGTCATCAACGAAGAGAGCATCCCAGAGATTGTGAGCGACTTCTATGCCGTCATGGGCGACCTGCTCTACCAGAAGGGACGTCACGACGAGGCATTCGCCGCCTACGACTCGTGCCTGCAATGGAAGGCCGACAACGTGGGCTGTCTGAACAACTATGCCTACTACCTGAGCCTGAGAGGACAGCGTCTTGAAGAGGCCGAGCAAATGAGCTTCCGCACCATCAAGGCCGAGCCTGATAATCCCACGTACATCGACACCTACGCCTGGATTCTCTTCCGGCAGCAACGCTACGACGAGGCAAGGAACTATATGGACCAAGCCTTGCAATACTGCGACTCGCTGGGCCAGGAGAGTGCCGACATCCTGGAACATGCCGGTGACATCCATGCCATGTGCGGCGATACGGAGAGAGCCGTCGATATGTGGCTGAAGGCGCAGGAACTGGCTCCCGACAACAAACTATTGGCAAGAAAAATAAAAAAGAAAAAATATCTGAGAAAATGAAACTAACGCATCTTTTGAAACTCACCGCAGTGGCCATTCCGTTTGCCCTCGCATCGTGCCACAGCCAGAAAAACGTGGTCGTTGATAAAAACACCGCTCCCATCGACACGGTCAAGCAGAATCTTTTCCAGCGAGTCAACAGCAATCAGGTGGAAGCTCAGTTTGTATCGTCGAAAGTGAAGTTCTCGGTGGAGATAGGACAACAGCAGATCACGCTCACTGGAAACCTGCGTATGAAGCGCGACGATGTGATACGTCTGCAGCTCATGGCCTTCGGATTCGTTGAGGCAGCACGCATAGAGTTCACCAAGGACTATGTCCTCATCATGGACCGTATCAACAAGCAGTATCTGAAAGCGCCTTATAACTACGTGGACTTCCTTCGCAACAGCGGACTTAACTTCTACGTACTGCAGGCGTTGTTCTGGAACGAGCTGTTCCTGCCCGGAAAGCAGAGCCTCACTGCCAAAGACATGACCAAGTTCAACAGCAGCAGCCTGGGCGACGGCGAGAGCATCATCGACTACGAGGAGGGGAAGATGAACTACAGCTGGCTGACCTACGAGCAGAGCGGACGCATCAAGATGGCTAACGTGACCTATCGCGACAACTATCAGGGCAACACACAGCTGAACTGGGACTACAAGATGTTTGCTCCTCTGGGACAGAAGCTCTTCCCCAGCGACATGGGCATCACGCTGACCACACCCAAGAAGGAGGTGAAGCTGGGCATTCGACTGAACTATCTGGGCAACGAAAGCGAATGGGAGCCGCGCACCGTGGTGTCGAACAAATATCGCGAGGTGTCGGTCGACGAGATTCTGCGCCGCTTCATGGCCCTATAACCACAGTGCGCCGCCAGATACCTGTTTCAACACAGTAATACAGATTCCATCGCAAATGAAGAGACTGCTCATCCTGCTCATGCTCATCACTGTCTGTACTGCCGTTCCAGCTCAGAGGAGGAACACTGGCAGACGACAGCCCACGCAGCGCGAGCGACTGCAGGCCGACCGCGAGAAGCTGAGGCGAGAGCGCCAGGCCAACCAGCGGCGGCGGCAGGAACTGGAGGAGAAGGTGAAGCACAACTTGGTGGAAGTGGAGGCTCTGGCCCAGGAGATCAGCGAGAAGCAGCGTGTGGTGGACAGCATCAGCACCGAGATGGACACGGTGACGGCCCGCATCGGCAGGCTCGATGCACAGCTGACACAGCTCCAGGAGGAGCTGGAGGTGCGTCGCCAGCACTACATCCATTCTTTGCGTTACATGTACCGCAACCGCCGCGTGCAGAACCAGATGATGTTCGTCTTCAGTGCGAAGAGCCTGAATCAGATGTACCGCCGTATGCGCTTTATGAACGAATACACCACCTACCAGAAAGCGCAGGGCGAGGCGGTGAAGCAGAAGCGCGAACAGGTAGACCAGAAGCAGAAGGAACTGACGGCAGAGCGCGAGCAGATGTCGCAGTTGCTGGCCTTGAGTCAGCAGGAGCAGAACCAGCTGGCAAACCGCCAGGCCACGCAGCGCCACTTGGTGGAGCAGCTGCAGCAGGAGAAGAAGACGGTGCAGACACTGATAACGCAGCAACAGAAGCGCGAGGCCGAACTGAACAAGCAGATCGACCGCCTCATTGCCGAGGAGCTGGAGCGTGCCCGCAAGGCTGAGGAGGAGCGCCAGCGGAAGCTGGCAGAGGAGCGCCGGCGCCAGGAAGAGCAACGGGCTGCTGCTGCTGCCAATCGCAACAACCGCAACAACAATCGCGGCGGTGGGCGCAACAGTGGGCGCAGCGGTGGCAGGGCTAACACCAGCAACAACGCAGGGGATGCAGCAGCACCGTTCAATCCGGCTATGATAGATCAGCAGCTGTCGGGCAGTTTTGCCAGCAATAAGGGACGACTGCCCGTGCCCATTACCGGGGTCTACAAGCTGATACGCGGCTTCGGGCCATATACCTTCGAGGGCGTCACGCTGAACAGCAACGGCATTCATCTGCTGGGGCAGGCCGGTGCGAAGGCACGGTGCGTCTTCGATGGCGAGGTGAGTAAGATTTATCACCCCGGCGGCACCTACATCGTGATGGTGCGCCACGGGCGATATATCTCGGTCTATTGTAACCTGTCATCGGTCAGTGTGACGGCCGGACAGAAAGTGAAGACCAACCAAACGTTGGGCGACGTGGCCTCAGACCACGTACTGCAATTCCGCCTGCACAACTGGAACGAACTGCTTAATCCCAAGCAGTGGCTCAGCAATCTACATTGAGTTCCTGCTTTGCCGCCGCACGCGACCTCTTGTTTCCTGAAGAGGTCTTTTTTCTTTTCTCAAAGTAATCTTGCTGTCCGCTAAAACCACATTCGCTGAACAACAATGTTCCGCGAGTCTCCCCTCCCTTGCAGGGGAGGGGCCGGGGTGGGTTATGAAGAAACGGTTGCATCAAATTGGGCATCCTACTTCTGATGAACACCGCAACCACTTCAATGAGGCGGAAGAATGTAAAGATAATTCTGATTCACGAAAAGTGCCGTACAACAGGATTTTTAGAAAAGCACTGCTTTGAGGGCAAAAAAGCACCGCTTTGAGGGTCGAAAAGCGGTACTTTTCCTCCCTCAAAGCGGTGCTTCCCTTTTTGCAAAATATTTGCTGTAAAGAAAATTCACAATCCGCAACAGTCGTGAAAGGTCTGTTATCCGGCCTTGCAGCCGTTGAACTGAAGCTACAGCGCCGTCACGCTGGAAATGATGTCGCAGTAGATGTCAAGCGCTTGTTCCATTTCGCTCAGGCAGATGAATTCATCGGCCGAGTGAGAACGTGCCGACTGTCCGGGTCCCAGCTTGAGCGAGGGGAACGACATCAGTGCCTGGTCGGAGAGGGTGGGGGAGCCGAAGGGCAGGAGCCCCAGTTCTATGCAGCGGCGCACCAGCGGATGGTCGTTGCCGATGCTGGATGAATGGAGCCGGAACGAGCGTTCCTTCAGTTCGCAGTGCTTCATCTGACTTTGTAGGAAGTGCAGCAGCTCTTCGTTCTGGTAACACTCTGTGGGGCGCACGTCGAGCACGAAGTGGAGGGCATCGGGCACCACGTTGTGCTGGGTGCCGGCCTCCACCTGCGTCACCGTCATCTTCGTGGGGCCCAGCAGTGGGCTGATGCGCTTGAAGCGGTAGTCGCGCAGCCAGAGCAGGTCGTCGAGCGCCTCGTAGATGGCGTTCACCCCCTCTTCTCGGGCCGCATGACCGCTGACGCCCTTAGCATAGCCGTCGACCACCATCAGTCCCTTCTCGGCTATGGCGGGTTGCATCCCCGTTGGCTCGCCCACGATGGCCACATCGATGGGTGGCAGCAACGGCAACACACGGGCAATGCCGTCCTTTCCCGATACCTCTTCCTCGGCCGAGGCCAGGAACACCAGGTTTATTTTCCTCTCTTCGCTTGTGAGTATCTTCTCTCTGCTTGTGAACATTCTGAACACCTGCAGCAGCGTCATCAGTCCGCCGCCGCAGTCGTTGCTGCCCAGTCCGTAGAGGCGATCGCCCTCCAGCGATGGCTGATAGGGGTCGCGTGTCCACGTACTGACGGGTTTCACTGTGTCGATATGGGCATTGAGCAGCAGCGTTGGCCGTTGAATGTCGAAGTCGGCGCAAACGGCCCACACGTTGTTCCCATCGCGTTGCGGTTTCAGTCCCCACTGCGTCATGCGTTCCGCCAGCAGGTCGGCAGCGCGGCCTTCATCCCTGCTCACCCGAGGGATGGCAATCAGCTCGCTTAGCAGCTGAACCGCATCATGCAAATATTCTTTCCTGTTCATTCCTCACCATGCTACGTTAATAGTGATGTAAACTGAGGCAAAGTTACGAATAATCGATGTAAGCACCAAGCAATTCGCGGAAAATTCCGTGAAAGTCGGGAGAAAATTTGGCTGTGTGCACAATTTTCCTTAATTTTGCAGCAGACTTTTCAAATGCTTGAAAGCAGAAATGATAAATCTGTATCTTTATATAGAAGTGGAATAAGCAATTCAGGAGGTGAAGCCATGCAGATAAACAGTCATCTATCTACATTAGTACACGACGTAGCCGCCAAGTATGGCGACCGCGAAGCGTTGATTTACAAGAATTTCGGTACTAAGCAGTGGAAGTCGTGTTCGTGGAATCAGTTCTCGGGCATCGTGCGCCAGGTGTCGAACGCCATGCTTAATTTAGGCGTGAAGCCGCAGGAGAACGTCGGAGTCTTCTCGCAGAACTCGGTGCAGTATCTCTTTACCGACTTTGGGGCCTGGGGCATCCGTGCCGTCACCATTCCTTTCTACGCCACCAGTTCGGAGCAGCAGATACAGTTCATGGTGAGCGACGCCCACGTGCGCTTCCTCTTCGTTGGCGAGCAGGATCAGTACGACAAGGCCCGCCGCATCCTGGCCATGTGCAGGACGCTCGAACGCATCATCGTCTTCGACCCAACGGTGACTATTGCCGAAGGCGACACCATATCCATCTACTTCGCCGACTTCCTGAAGCTGGGCGAGGGACTGCCGCGCCAGAGCGAGGTGGAAAACCTGCAGCGCCAGGCATCGATGGACGACGTGGCCAACATCCTCTACACCAGCGGCACCACGGGCGACTCAAAGGGTGTCATCCTCACCTGCGGCCAGTATCATGCCGCCATGGAGGCCAACCACAAGTGTGTGCCCGTGACCGACAAGGATCGTGTGCTGAACTTCCTGCCCTTCACCCATATCTTCGAGAAAGGGTGGAAGCTGCTTTGCATCACCATGGGTGCCCGGCTCATCGTGAACACCTATCCCCTCGAGGTGCAGCAGACCATGCGCGAACAGCATCCCACGTGCATGTCGAGCGTGCCACGGTTCTGGGAAAAAGTCTACCAAGGCGTCATGGAGAAGATCGAGGCCAGCGGGCCCGTGAAGCGCAAGCTGTTCAAGCACGCACTGAACGTGGGTCGCAAGCATAATATAGAATATGTGTCGAAGGGTCGCCGCCCGCCCGTGGCGCTGCATCTGGAGTACGAAATGCTGAACAAGAGCGTCTTCTCACTCGTGCGCCGCGAGCTGGGACTGGAGAACGCACATTTCTTCCCCACAGCAGGCGCTGCCGTGAACCCCGTCATCGAGGAGTTCATCCACTCCATCGGCCTCAACATGATGGTGGGTTACGGCCTCACCGAGAGCCTCGCAACCGTCACCTGCAACCGCTTGGGAAAACCCTGGACGGTGGGTTCCGTCGGCCTTCCCATCGAAGGCATCGATGTCCGCATCAGCGATGAGGGCGAGGTGCTGCTCAAAGGCCCCACCATCACACGTGGCTACTATAACCGCGACGACATGACGAAGCAGTCGTTCACCGATGACGGCTATTTCCGCACCGGCGACTCGGGCTACTTCAAAGACGGTGAGCTCTTCCTCAAGGAGCGCATCAAAGACCTCTTCAAGACATCGAACGGCAAGTACATCGCCCCGCAGATGATAGAGTCGAAACTGCTTGTAGACAAGTACATCGACCAGATAGCCATCATTGCCGACCAGCGCAAGTTCGTCTCGGCACTCATCATCCCCGACTACCGCCTCCTGGAAGACTATGCCCGCAACAACGGCATCGCCTTCACCGACCGGCGCGACCTGTGCCAGAACCAGCAGATTCACCAGATGCTCTGCGAACGTATCGACACCCTGCAGCAGCAGCTGGCACCCTACGAGCAGGTGAAGCGCTTCACGCTGCTGACACAGCCCTTCTCCCTGGAGCGCGGCGAACTGACGAACACGCTGAAAATCAAGCGCCGCGTGCTGAACGAGAACTATAAAAAGGAGATAGAAAAGATGTACGAGGAGTAATCTCAAACGGGAAATATCTCAGAAAGACAAACATGATTACACAAGACCAACTGAAGGATATACTTGACCGAACGGAGAAGCTGCACCGCTACCTGCGTATCGATGAGAAGCAAATAGAATGGGAGGAGGAAGACCTGCGCACGCAGGCTCCCGACTTCTGGGACGACCCTAAGCGTGCCGAGGAGCAGATGAAGAAGGTGAAGGGCATCCGCCGCTGGATTGACGGCTACAACGACTGCCGTCTGAAGGCCGACGAGCTGCAGCTGGCGTTCGACTTCTACAAAGACCAGATGGTCACCGAGGAGGAGGTGGATGCCGACTATGCGCAGGCTGTGGAGGCCATCGAGCGTTTAGAGCTGATGAACATGCTGCGCCAGAAGGAAGACCCCATGGACTGCGTACTGAAGATCAACAGCGGCGCGGGCGGCACCGAGGCTCAGGACTGGGCGCAGATGCTGATGCGAATGTACATGCGCTGGGCCGAGAGCCACGGTTACAAGGTGACCGTCAGCTCGCTCCTTGAGGGCGATGATGCCGGCATCAAGAGCGTGACGATGCAGATTGAGGGCGGCGAGTACGCCTATGGCTACCTGAAGAGCGAGAACGGCGTCCATCGTCTGGTGCGCGTCAGTCCGTTCAACGCCCAGGGCAAGCGTATGACATCGTTCGCCAGCGTCTTCGTCTCGCCACTGGTCGACGACACTATCGAGGTCTACGTCGACCCGGCCAAGCTGTCGTGGGACACCTTCCGCAGCAGCGGCGCCGGTGGCCAGAACGTGAACAAGGTGGAGAGCGGCGTGCGTCTGCGCTACTGGTACACCGACCCCGACACGGGCGAGGAGGAGGAGATACTCATCGAGAACACCGAGACGCGCGACCAGCCTAAGAACAAGGAGCGTGCCCTGACGCTGCTTCGCGCGCAGCTCTACGACCGTGCCATGAAGAAGCGTCTTGAGGCTCAGGCCAAGATTGAGGCTGGCAAGAAGAAGATAGAGTGGGGCAGTCAGATTCGCAGTTATGTGTTCGACGACAAGCGTGTGAAGGATCACCGCACGAACTACCAGACCAGCGACGTCGACGGTGTGATGAACGGCAAGCTCGATGGCTTCATCAAGGCTTATCTCATGGAATTTCCGGTGAATGAGGAATAACTACATATTAAAAAACAACTATGGCAAAGAAACAAAAAGAGAAGAAGCTGAATGCCAAGCAGGAGGCTTATGCAAGGAAACAGGAAGAGAGTGGCAAGAAAGTGGTGGCATGGATTTTCGGCGGCCTTATTGTGCTCGCCATCTGCTACATCATTTATCTTGGTGCTTCCTAAGTAAGTGAACCGGGCAACGTCTTCGGGCGTCCCGACAACCTATTCGCGCCTTATGAGCGGACTCGAGATTGAACGCAAGTTCCTGGTGCGTAGCGATGACTACAAGCGCATGGCGCACAGTAGCAGTCACATTCGCCAGGGCTACATCTGCAGCGGCCACGGGCGCACCGTCAGGGTGCGCCAGCGCGACGCTCAGGGTTTTCTCACCATCAAGGGCCCGTCGCTCGATGGCGGTCTGAGCCGCTACGAGTTCGAGAAGGAGATCAGTGCCGATGAGGCCCGTCATCTCTTCGAGCTCTGCGAACCCGGCGTGGTGGAGAAGACCCGCTATCTCGTTGACTTTGGCGGCCATACGTTCGAGGTCGATGAGTTTCACGCCGACAACGATGGTCTGGTGGTGGCCGAGGTGGAGCTGCAAGCCCCCGACGAGCCCTTCGACCGTCCGCCCTTCCTGGGGCAGGAGGTGACGGGCGACCGCCGCTACTACAATGGCCACCTGCGGCTGAATCCCTACAAGCTGTGGCGGTGAGCTGAACAGTCTAATTCAAACAATAATTGTACAACTAAACACATCTATGCTTATGAAAAAGAATTTACGCTATGTATTGATGAGCGCTCTGATGCTCGTCTGTAGCTCGGCCCTTGCCGAGAACATCATCTGGCAGGAAGACTGGACAGGATACGACGCAGATGTCAATCCACAGGGAATCAATGCCAACTACACCTTTACTGGCACCGTAGTGTCGGAAAAGGACGGTAAACTTAGCGGTACCAAAATCTACAGTGCCAACTTGGCAGGTGGCGAAGCTCCCGAGCTGTTGGTAGCCAAGAATGGTGGCTCGTTCTCGGCCAAGGTTCCCATCGACGGTATCAAGGGAGAAGTAACTCTTGCTTATAAGACCAACAGGAACGACCTGACGGTAGAGGTAGAAGGTGCCACACTGGGTGAAAAGAGCCGTACTGGCAACGATGACATGTATACTGTCACCATTCCCGACGGCACGACAGAGATTACCGTTACTTTCAAGATGACCTCCTCCAGCAATGCCCGTCTGGACAACATCAAGCTCTATCAGGGAACGGCTAAGAAGCCTGCCGGCATCTCATGGGGTAAGGCATCGACATCGCTCACCATGGGCGAGGAGGTGACGCTGACGCTCTCGAACGCCAACAACCTGCCTATCACCTACAGCAGCTCCGACGAGACCGTGGCCACCATCAGCGCACAGGGCGTCATCACCCTCGTTGCTCCCGGTAAGACCACCCTTACCGCTACCTTCGCTGGCAACGACGAGTATGAGGCTCAGACCGTGACCATTGAAGTCACCGTGAAGGAAGCACAGGGACAAGAGCCGCCAAAAGAGGCGATCACCGTGGCCAAGGCCATCGAGATTGCCAGCGCTTTGGAAGACAAGGTCAAGAGCGCCGATACCTACTTTGTGAAGGGCTTCGTGGTGGGCACTCCCGACTTCCAGCGCCGCAACGACCAGACTCTCTATGGCAACGTGAACCTCGACATTGCCGACGTGAAGGGTGGTGAGACGAAACTCGTGGTCTACCGTGCGAAGGGCTTCGAGAACAAGAACTTCACCGAGGAGACCATCAGCCTGCTGAAGGAAGGCGACGAGGTGGTGTTCGCCGGCAAGCTGCAGAACTACAGTGGCACCATGGAGCTGACCGATGGCTACCTCGTGTCGGTGAACGGCCAGGATGCCCACATCAGTCAGCTCAGCGTCGAGGCTCAGCAGGGTAGGGTCTACACCCTCGCCGGCCAGCGTGTGGCCCAGCCCACAAAGGGCCTCTACATCATTGGTGGCAAGAAGGTGGTGATGAAATAACCCTTCCGCTGACATCGTTCCCTCACTGGGAAACAAACTACTCTGCGGCTCTGCACCTCGCGTGCAGGGCCGCAGTGTGTGTATAATGGCTATGCTCAGAGCCCCCGCATCCTGCCCGTGGAGTCACTGGTTTCATGTCCGCCAGTCACCCCGTTTTTGGTTCGGGGCCGTTGAACTAACAGTTCAGGGGCCCCGAACTTTTAGTTCAGGGGCCCCGAACTAATAGTTTCAGACCGCTTTGAACTACTTGTTTCAACCGGCCTTGAAACTAAAGATGCACCATAATTAACGGTCTTGGCCAGCAATTTTCGGGCGAAAAATTTGGTAAAGTCAATTAATCCACGTATCTTTGCACGTTAAAGCACAGACAAAAACATAAAAAATATACCTATTTCATGGATTACAACTTTAGAGAGATTGAGAAGAAATGGCAGAAGCGCTGGGTGGACAATGGCACCTATCGCGTAGTAGAGGACGAGACGAAGAAGAAGTTCTACGTGCTGAACATGTTTCCCTACCCCTCGGGGGCCGGTCTGCATGTGGGCCATCCCCTGGGCTATATTGCCAGCGACATCTATGCCCGCTACAAGCGCCTGAAAGGCTATAATGTGCTCAACCCCATGGGCTACGATGCCTACGGACTGCCTGCCGAGCAGTATGCCATACAGACGGGACAGCACCCCGCCATCACCACCGAGCAGAACATCAACCGCTATCGCGAGCAGTTGGACAAGATAGGATTCTCGTTCGACTGGAGCCGCGAAGTGCGCACCTGCGACCCCGCCTACTACAAGTGGACGCAGTGGGCCTTCCAGCGCATGTTCCGCTCCTACTTCAGCACCTCGTCGAACAAGGCACAGCCCACCATCAAGCTCATTGAGCACTTCGAGCTGATGGGCACCGAGAACTGCCACGCCCTGGGAACCGAGGAGCTGCACTTCACCGCCTCGGAGTGGGCCGCCTTCTCCGAGAAGAAGAAGCAGGAGGTGCTGATGAACTACCGCATTGCCTACCTGGCCGAGACCATGGTGAACTGGTGCCCCGCACTGGGCACGGTGCTGGCCAACGACGAGGTGGTGAACGGCGTCAGCGAGCGTGGTGGCTACCCCGTGGAGCAGAAGAAGATGCGTCAGTGGTGCCTGCGCACCTCGGCCTATGCACAGCGACTGCTCGACGGTCTGGAGGACATCGACTGGAGCGACTCGCTGAAGGAGGCCCAGCGCAACTGGATAGGTCGCTCGGAAGGCACCGAGGTGGAATTCAACGTGGCCGACAGCGACAAGCACTTCACCATCTTCACCACCCGCGCCGACACCATGTTTGGCGTTACCTTCATGGTGCTGGCTCCCGAGAGCGAGCTGGTGAAGGAGCTCACCACCCCCGAGCAGCAGCAGGCCGTTGACGACTAT